>AKKQ01000023.1 GCA_000276965.1 Thiovulum sp. ES
GATTTACGAACTAAAGAGTCGAAATATTTTTGATCCATTTGCCTATCTTTTCAAAAGACAAACAGGTTTCTTAAAAAATATCAAAATAGTTTGCGATAAGGCACTTTTTTTGATATAATTCGACCTGTTGGTCTTTTTTGGTTTTTGTTTTCAAATAGGATTATATCTAAAATTCCAACACCTTTCCAAAAAATAAATCCCTGAAAAGTTTCAAAAAAGTTTTTAAATTTAAAATAAAACTGAAACTAAAATTAGTGTTTAATTTGAAAAATATTTTTTGCTTTTTTTCTCTAATCATATATAAGATAATTTTCTTGTGTCGATAGTAATTTATTTTCTCGATATATCTTCTGTTTCCAGAAAGAGAATTTTGATTTACGAACTAAAGAGTCGAAATATTTTTGATCCATTTGCCTATCTTTTCAAAAGACAAACAGATTTCTTGAAAAACATCAAAATAGTTTGCGATAAAGCACTTTTTTGATACAATTCGACCTGTTGGTCTTTGTGTTTTTTTGTTCAAATAGGATTATATCTAAAACTCCAACACCTTTCCAAAACAAAAAATAAATCCCTTTTTCATTACATTTTATAAATTTAAAATTCTCCTCTTTTTTTTTGTGAAAAATAAAAAACTTTTCTTTGCTACAATTCCGAAAATTTACAATAAAAGGTTTTTTTATGTTTGGTTTTGGAAAAAAAGAGATTGAACTAACTCCTTATTTAGCTCTTGCTATTGCAAATGTTTATATGGTTGCTGCTGACGGTGAAATTGCGGATGAAGAAGCTGGACAACTTTATGCAATGTTTGGTGAAGATGGTGAAGATGTAATTAATGATGCAATTGAATACATTAAAAACAACAAGAATCTTGAGCAATTTATCGCTGATACAAACGGTATGTTAAATGATGAGCAAAAAGAAGTTCTAATCATGAATATTCTTGATACTCTTCTTGCTGATGGTCATGCTGATGAAAATGAGAAAGAGCTTTTCTTTGCATTCTCAAATGCTTACGGAATTGAGCAATCAAAATTAGAAAGTTTCTTTGACCTGATTTCTAAGAAAAACAACTACTCTATTTTTCAATAGAACTCAAACTCTCTTGTGTCAATTGTCGGATTTTTTCCGACAACTCTAAAAATGAGATTAAATCTTAGTTTAAAAATTCTCTTCTCAACAATTCTACTCCTAGGTTTCACAATTCTTTTTTTCAATTTTCAAAAAAATTCTGAATGGAAAAATGGAGAAATTCCGCAAAATGTATCTTTTAAAATTGAGAAAAAACGAGTTGAAATAGAGAACAGAATCACAAAAATCTACGGAATAAATCCAAATTTTCCACTCTATATCTCAAACAAACTACCATCAAATACTTTTGGTGTAACAACTTTTGACGGCAAAAACATCGAAATTATTCTAAATCAAAAAAGATTGAAAGAGAGTTTGACTTATATTTTAGAAGATGTCATTCCTCACGAATTTGCACATGCTTTAATCTTCTATTTTAGGGAAGATGGCGGAAAAGATGGACATAATTGGAAGTGGCAGAAAGTTTGCCAAAAACTGGAAGGAACTCACTGCGAAAAATATGTGGATCATGAAGACCTAATTTTTCAAAAAATATTTTAAATTCTTGAATTTCTGAAGATTCCCGTGTCAAGCACGGAAATGACAAATTAGACTTGATGCTTGTTTCTTAAAATTTAAGAGTTCCAACAAGTCTGATAATTTGATTGCTTTCATCTCCATAGTCTCCACCAGGAACATAAGTTTTACTCACATTGATATACATCGCTTTTAAATCAACATCTTTAACTTTTGTTGCAAAAACAAGGTCTAGTTCTGTTAAATCAATGTCTTCACCTCTATTTTGTGCAAGAACACCCATTGAAGCAGGTCCGCCAACTTTTTGATTTGGATTAATATAATCTGGATTTTCACCAACATTGTATCCAGCATAAGATGCAGAGACTGAACCAATTCCATCAAATTTAGCTTTAGCTCCAACTTTCCAAGCTGTTGTATCAGGTTGTGCTGCGACCATACCATCACTGAAGATAGAAGCAGTTGGAAGTTTTGTCTTTTTAAAGTGAGTTGCAGTATTTGCTAAAGGTAAATTTCCTTCTCCAATTTGTGAAACAGCTCCATAAACAAGAACATTACTGATATGCATTCCTGCTTTTGCTGCAAAACCTGTTGTTGCCTGTGTATCACTACCAGCATCTTTAATAAAGTCATCAGTTTTTCCTTGAGTTCCCATACTTGCACCATAAAGATGAACACCAGCTTTATTTCCAGCTATTTCCATTGATGCATCAGCTTGAGCCCAAACAGCACTTGCTACATCATTAATATTATATGCCCAAACTTGAACAGGAACATTTGAAATTGATTTATTAACAACACCAAATACTAAAGCACCTCCTGCATTTCCAATTTCATCAAATGCCATATATGGATTAAATGTTGCTTCTGAACCAAAAACCTGTGGAGCATGAAGAAGAGTGTTTGTCGCACCATTTCCTTTTGCAACCCATGCACCGACAAGAGTTGTATCAGGAATATCAGTATTTACTGCAACAATTGCTTCAAATGAGTTTGCCGTAGCATTCCACTTTTCAGTAAAGGCAAGTGGTGTGTCTAATTCCATACGACCAAACTTTAAGTCTGTATTTTTAGTAAATACATAGTCTAAGTATGCTTCATGAATCCAGAAAGGTTGTGCTGCTGTTCCGTTTGTTGCACCAACTTCACGAGGTCTTGTTGTCTCTGATGCAACTAAATTTCTTTGCATTCCAATATCTGAGACAGACATTAAACTCATTTTATACTTTAGGTGATCGTTTGCTTGACCGTGAATATTAATCATTGCTTCAATATTTCCCCACTCGTTTCCACCTTTTTCATAAACGAAAAAACCTGCATCATCTACACCATCATGATCCATTGTTTGATACCAAAGTTTGAACTGTCCGCCAAGTTTCATTGATTTTACCCAAGGACTGATTTCGTCCGCAGGTTTTGGGGCTGGGGCTGAGTTCTCATTTGCAAAAGCTGTTGAAGCTAAGAGTGTTGCAGTAGCTAAACTAATACTTAATTTTTTCATATAGTTTCCTTTTTTAAAACTTAGATAAATTTCAAAGACTTAGCTTAGAAGAAACTTAGATAAAGCTCTTAAGCTAAAAGATATTGGAGGCTTTAAAATAATATCTTCGGATTATTACATAAATCCAAACTATATTGCAAATTTTTTAGTTGTTCTTTGAGAAAAATTGTTTTAAATTATCACTTTTTTAATAAAAAAATATAATTACTGTGTAAAATTTGTTGATTTTATCAAAAGTATAAAAATATATTAATTTTTAAGATTATTTGTCGGAAAAAAATCCGACATTTTAAAGAAAAGAGAGAAATTAACCCTCAGCAGTTATTTTTTGAATTAATTCTTGTAAAACTTTTTCAGCTTTTTTATTGTCAATTTGACAAGTTCCAGCATTTGCATGACCGCCTCCGCCATATTCCAACATCAAATTACCGATATTTGTTTTTGATGTTTTGTTGAAAATTGATTTTCCAGTTGCGAAAACTTGATTCTGTTTTTGAAATCCCCAAATGTGGTGAATTGAAATATTTGTTTCTGGATAAAGAGCATAAATCATAAATCGATTTCCTGGGAAAATAGTCTCCTCTTCTCTTAAATCAAGAACAACTAAATTTCCATGAACCGTAGAACATCTTTGTAGCTGATCTTTAAATTGATCTTCATATTTTCGATGAAGATCAACTCGCTCTTTTACATCAGGAAGTTCTAAAATTTCCTCAATTGTCAGAGTTAAGCAATGTTTGATCAAATCCATCATAAGAGCATAATTTGAAATTCTGAATTCTCGGAATCGCCCAAGACCTGTTCGCGAATCCATAAGGAAACTAAGAAGTTCCCAACCTTTTGGATTCAAAACATCATCAAGCTCAAATTGAGCAGAATCTGCTTTATCAACAGCATTCATCATCTCATCAGAAATACGAGGAAATTTCTCTTTTCCACCATAATAATCATAAACAACTCTTGCCGCAGATGGAGCATCTTTGTCAATTATATGATTGTCTGTTTTTCTATTTCTGACTGTTTCACTCTCGTGGTGATCAAAAACTAAATAAGCTTTTTCATTGTAAGGCAAATTTGTTGTGATGTCATTTTCAGTAATCTCAATTTTTCCATCCTGCATATCTTTTGGATGAACAAACTTGATGTCATTAATAATTCCAAGCTCTTTTAAAATAATCGCAGAAACAAGACCGTCCATATCACTTCGGGTAACTAATCTATAATCGGTTTTCATACTTTTCCTATTTTGTAAATTACTTTAAAGTATATCGAAATAGAGTTTTTAAATTTTGCTGAAAAACTAGAAGAGATTTAGAATTTTTTCAGCTAGTTTTTGCGGGTTTTTTTGGAAAATATCAACTTCTTTAAAGTGTGATTTATAAAAAGGGAGACTCACCTCATCGAAACTATTTTTATCTTTCCATAAATTAAGAGTCCAAATAAAATCGATTTTTTCACTTTCCAGTTTCCAAATTGAGAGAAGAGTATCACTAATTGAACCTAAATTTGTTGGAGCTACAAGAACCGCTTTTGCACCTAAATCTGCGATGAGGTCAGTTGTAAAATAGTTTTCAGAAATTGGAACAGCCGTTCCACCTGCCCCCTCAATTATTACAATGTCAGAAACCTTTTCAAGTTTTTCCAAACTTTCAACTATTTTAGAAAGTTTGATTTCCGTTTCCCCTTTTGCCACAAATGGAGAAGCTGGTAGCCGAAATTGATACGGAACAATTTCAGTGAGTGAAAATCTTTCCAATTCTGGATTTCTCTCTTTTGCCACATCAAAAACCTTTTTTCCATCAAGTGGAAATTGGGAAACTCCTGTTTCAATCGGTTTTAAATATGAGACACGAAGCCCCATATCTGAAAACAGATTTACAAGTTTTTCTGAAATAAAAGTTTTTCCAACATCTGTATTTGTTGCCGTAACGAAAATTCTTTTAGTCGTCAAAATCTATATTTTCTCTCAATTCAACAGATTCTATTTCACCGCTATCTTCTCTCTCCATCATTTTCTCTTTGATAAATTTATCAACAACTTTTTTCTCAATTTCATCAAGATTTTTAAGTTTTTTTCGGAGAGTTTCCAAATCTTCACTCTTCTCAACAATGTAAGGAGTTAGCATAATTACGAGGTGAATTTTGTCTTTGTTGAAAGTTTTATCTTTAAAAAGGTATCCGAGAATTGGAATGTCGCCAAGGAGAGGAATTTTAGATTCAGCTTCATCAAGTTTGTTTTTTATAAGTCCCCCAACAATTACCGAACCACCATCTTTAACAACTGCAACAGTTTTCACTTCTCGTTTTGTTGTTGTTGGCAAACCTGCTCCACCACCCGCAACAACATCTTCAAGAGTCGTATCAACATTTAAAATAACTTTGTTGTCGTTTGCAATTCGTGGTTTGATTTTTAGAGTTAAACCGATGTCTTCCCGTGAATATGAGTTTTGAGTTAATGAAGTTGTTGTTGAACCAGTTGCTGAATTTGTAAGAATAGATTGAGTTTGTCCAACATAAATTGAGCTTTCTTGGTTATTCACACATAGAATTGACGGTTCAGAAAGAGTATTTGCAACACCATTTGTTCCAAGAAATGAGAGACTCATTCCAAGTGCAAAACCTTCAGAAAGTCCTGTTGGAATTCCTAAACCAGAAGCAGCACTTGTTACTGATGTTCCGCCGTTTAAAGTTGATGAAAGTGTATATAATCCGCCCTCTGTTACTGAAAAACCTTCTATTCCATATTTCATACCGATATTTGTGGCTTTGTTCTCACTAATTTCAACAATTCTTGCTTTGACATAAACCTGTTTTCGTTCAACATCTAATTTGCGGATGAGGTCTAAAAACTCATCATATTCACCCTCGGTTGCAATTAGAACAAGTGAATTCAATTCAGTATCAGTTGCAATAGATGCCCGTGGTTCATCTTTTTCGTAAACTTTTTTAGAAATAACTTGAGAGAGAATTTTTGAAGCCTCTTCAACTGAAGCATTGTTTAATCTTACAAAATAGATATTTTGCTTTTTCATTTTGTCAGGCTGATCGAATCGATAGATGTAAGTCATCAACTTTTTCACCATCTCTTTATGTCCAATCAGAGTGAAAACATTTGTTGATTCGTTTTTGAAAATAGAAACTTTTTCAGCATCAATTTTTGGATCGAAAATCACTTTTGAAATTGCAAGTAAATCATTATAAACATCATTTACTTTTGAGTATTTAAGTTCAACAAATTCTGTAATTGTGTCCGTTCGATAATCGAGTTTTTTAACAAGTTGCCGAACCGTTGAAATGTTTTCTGGCAAATCCGTAATAACAAGCGAATTTGTCTCTTGAGAAACAAGAAGCTTTCCAGAACGACTCAAAAAGTTTTTTACATTTCCTGAGATTGTTGAAACATCAATATTTTCAATTTTAATAAAAGCGGTGTGAATAATATCTTCATTTGAAAACTGCTTGATGTCTGGCGAGTCTTTGTGAGCATCAGAAATTCTGCTTACAATATAATAGCCTTTGTTTGAATCAATAATCGTAAAACCACGATCTTTTAAAATCATCTGCAAAAGATGAAAAATGTTCTTTTTTGGAATTGGTTTTTTTGAAATGTAATTTATTTTTCCACGAACATTTAGTGGAATTAGAATATTTCGGTTGTCGATTTTTGCAACCATTCTGATAAATTCATCAATTTCCATATCATCAATATTTAATTGAACAGTCTCCTCTTCACCAAATGATAAAATTGGTGTAAAAACTGTTAAAAGTGCTAAAAGTAGAATTCTATTCAACTTCATAATCAATGTCCTTTTCTTCTCCGTTTCTAGAAATAGTCAAATTCATACTCCTTAATCTGTCAATATTTTTATAGTATCTTTGAACTTGTGAATAGCTTGTAATTCTGTCGCCATCAATTGCAACAATAATATCGCCTTTTTGTAGTCCGAGTTGTTCAAAAGGAGAACCTTTTTTGACATACAGAACTTTAAATCCTTTAAGTTGTCGGTCTTCACGATAATCTCGTAATTTTATATTATTCCAAATTTGACTTGGATTTTTCATAAAAAATTGTAAATCTTTTCGCTTGACAGTTGCAGAAGAGATTTCTTCACTATCAGGATCAATTTCAGCTGTGATGTTCATGTCTTTGGAAAGTTTTTCAGCTTCTAAAATTGTATCAGCAGGATCAACGACCTCATCGGCATCTTTTTTATTTTTAGATTTATCTCTTGCTTTTTGGGCTTTTTCAAGTGATTTTATTGTGTCAGTTTTGATACTGTAAAGTTTTCCATCTCGACTAAAAACAGCTTCAGTCTCGTGAACTTCAACAAGTTCATAACCTTTATAAACTTCATTCATCTGGAGAATTTCATTTTTTCCTACATCTTGAATAATTACATAAGCGGTATATCCAGAAATATAAGTGAGTTGAAGTCTCCACTTTTTTAAGTCATAAATTTTCTCTTTCTTTTTTGGTTTTGGCTTAGGCTTTTCAGCTTTTTTGACATCAACAAACAGATCCCCAATTTTAAAACTATCTTGAGGGTGAAAAGGTTTTTCAGGACTCTTTTCAACTCCAGAAGCAGGAAGAAAATATTTTAGCGATGAGGTGAGCAAAATGCCGAGAACAGAGGCAAAAACAACTGTTTTTAGGTAGAATGAACTTTTATTAGAACGAGCCATAATATAAATATCCTCCTAAAGAATCATCTTTTTTAAAGTTTTTCATGAGTTGTTTGTTTTTCTCAGTCTTTTTATTTGGAAATAGCAAGATATCGATTTCTCGTTTTTTAATATTGATTCGACCATTTAATTTTCCAAAATTTCCCTCGCCTTTAAAAACAATCTTTTCTGGTGCAGAAATATCATGATTAAAAGATGCCTCTGTAAAAATATAATCTCCAAATTGTGAAATATCTTTTCCAGTTTTCAAATTTCTAATTTCAATTCGATTAAAAAAAACAAATGGATAAATTGTGATTTCTCCAAAATTTACAATACTCATATTCTGAAAAAGAATTTCGCCGTTTGAAATATTTAAATTTATAAAATTATCTCGAACCTCATCGCCACTAATAACAACTGATTTTTTTTGTGCGAGTTCCTCAAATTTATACCAAACTCCCTCTTTTGGCAGAGTTAAAATAGTTGATAAATATAGAAAGACGATAAAAATTGGAATTCCTAAAAATATTTTTTTAATCATTTCTCAACCTCCACCGAAAGAACCGCAGAGAAATCATCAACTTTCTCAATAACAACTCGTTCAATTGGAATTGTCGATCTCAAAACAGTTCTTGTTAAAGATTCAAACTCTCTTTTTGTCATTGGTTCTTCAAATCTAAACAGAATTTTGTCGCCCCGTTTCTTAATTTCTGGTTTTGTTGAAAAATTCCGAACTCTGTCGAGCTGTTTCTCTTTTGAAATCTTGTTTTCCCAACGATCTCTCTGGTCTTGTAAAATAAGACCATCTTTGTGAATTGAAAAAAGTTCCATTTCCAAATCTCTCAATTCCGTTTTCTGTTCATTCAATTTCTGCAAAGCAACCACAAAAATCAAAATCGATATTCCAAAAATTAAAATATTTCTAAATCTACCAATCAAAATTTAACCTCCAAAAGATTATCTTTTTCAAGAATATTTGCATTCCGATCTCTCTTTTGAATTTTTTCAGTAAATTCTTTCATATCTTTTCGGTCTTTCATTTCAATTTGGAATGAAAAACTATCTTTACTTGAAATCACTCTTTTCAACTTGCCAAATTTATGAAATCTTTCATCTTTTAACCAAGAAATATTGTCTCGGATTTTTGATTGTTCTTCCTCGATTTTTTCAAATCTCTTTTTAATACTGTCTCGTTGGAAAGATGTTTTAGGCAATTTATATAAATTATTTGCCTTTTCAATTTTTGCTTCAAGCTCTTTTTTTGCCTGTGATATTTTCCAAAAATCAAAACCGAGTGAAACTGATAAAAATATTGGAATTAGAGAGAGATATAGAAATGAGACATTTCCATTTTCTGCATCTCTAACACCTTTAAATTTTATAGAGTAATTTGAACGACTTTTCATTTTCAAATATTCAGAGATTGTTTGAGAATTTCCGCTGTTTCTGAATTCCGAAACAATCCCATCAAGAAGAATTAGGCTCTTCTTTTCATCAACTTTTAGTGAATTCTCAATTTCTGAAATTTCTGTTTGAATTGTATAAATATTTCCAATTCGTTTTTCTGTAATTCCATAATCATTTTGTAGGGTTTCTAAAATATGTTTCATATTTAAGGCAATAAAAAGGTAAGATTTCTCTTCCTTAATTGCTAAAAATTTTATATCTTCAAGAGAATCGAAAAAGCTTTCAAAAATTGATGGTGCAATTTTAAGAGCATCTT
The DNA here is from genome assembly GCA_000276965.1 of Thiovulum sp. ES. Taxonomy (NCBI): domain Bacteria; kingdom Pseudomonadati; phylum Campylobacterota; class Epsilonproteobacteria; order Campylobacterales; family Sulfurimonadaceae; genus Thiovulum; species Thiovulum sp. ES. Next base: position 9,498 of record AKKQ01000023.1, read on the forward strand.
TCTCTTTTGGAATTGTTACATCTTCTCTTTTTATAAGATAGTATTTTGGAGAGAGAATAATGTCTAGCTTCTCTCTTTTACTATCAATAACAACTCCATCGGTCAAGTAAATTGGTTTGTAAGATTTTTTGTTGCTTAAAACTTTTTTAAACTTATTGGATTTCAAGTTCAACTATCCTTTTACTTTTTAAGTCAAATACAAATTTAAATGAGTCGGAAACTGCATTTGTTTTATAGGACAAATTTGCATTTATGTAATATGTGCTGTTCGGTTTAAATTCTGAAATTTTAAACTCCTTTTTAATTTCGGCATTGCTTTCACTCTCAATCATGTCGCAACTTATATCATTAAACATATCGTCTCCAAATCCGCCCTCAAAATCATCATTTAAAAAACTTTCTGAAACCTCTAAATTCAACAATTCCGCCAAATCTCTCTTCATAAAATTGCAATCAATTTGAGTTTCTGAATTTGAATCACCAAAAATAAAGAAGTGATCCCAAGGAACATTTAAGACATTTCTATCATCGACTCGGCTCTGATACTCTTTTAAGATTTCGCGAAACTCTTTTTCTGTTGGAATAAATCCTTGAATTCTTGTCGGGTCTGTTAAAACTCGTTCAGTTCCTAAATCTCTCTCAATAACATCAGAATCAAGTGAATCAGCAATATAATTTAAAAGCAACTCTATATCTTGTAACTCATAACTGTTTCCAATTCTCTCAAAAAGTGAAACATAGTTTTCTTTAATTTTTCGCTGGTCTGTTCCTTTTGTTTGAGGAGCAAGAATCGAGTTTATATTGATTCCAGTGTGATAGGGAGAAAGCTCAAGAAAAAGTTCAAATCGCCCATCTTCATCACCAATTGGAGGAATTGGAATCATAAAGTCAGCCAAAACATTGGGGTCTTTGATTTGTCCAAGAATATTTGAAAGAACTTGCTGAATATCATTTATTACAATTTTGTTTTGATTTATTCGCTCAATTTTTTCAAGATGTTTGTATCCATTTTTCATCAAATCGAAAGAACTCATCGCAATTAGAGAGATAGCAGAAATAATCGCCATTGTTGTTATAAGTGCTACACCATTTCTCAAATGCTCTCCATTTTTTTTTGCGAAATTGTAACATCTCAAAGAGTCTCAAAATATAAATATATTTAAAACAAATTTTTACAATTATGTATTTTCAAGAACTATATTTTTTTGTTAAAAACTTTCAAGCTGAACTCTTTTTCCGATGAGGTCGCTCTCCAAATATCATGTTTGATAGAATCGTAAATAATTTAAGAGAGGATTGATGCATTTTATAGAAATATTTTTTCTATAAATTTAGGTCATCATAAGAGAATGGAATGTAAATATTTTGGAATTTGCGGTAGCTGTAACAATTTTGAGGGTGGTTATGAAGAGCAGTTAAATCGAAAATTTAATAGAGAAAAAGAGCGATTTTCTGAAATTTACAGTGGTGATTTTGGAGTTGTAAAATCTCCAGAAACTAATTTTCGAGGTCGAGCAGAATTTAAAATTTGGCATGAAAACGGAAAAATATCTTATGCAATGAGAGATGTTGAAAACAAAAATTATGTTCAAATAGATTCCTGTTCAATGGTGAGTTCTTCAATTTCTAAAATTTTCCAACCACTTCTAACTGAAATTTCCATTTCAGAAAATTTATCACACAAACTTTTCTCAATTGAGTTTTTATCCTCAACAGATAATGACCTCATCGCAACTCTTATTTATCATAAAAAATTGGATGAAAATTGGAGAGAAGAGGCAGAAAAATTAGGGGATAAATTTGGAATTCAGATAATTGGACGGAGTCGAAAACAGAAAATTGTTTTGAAGTCAGAAATCGTTAGAGAAACTCTAAAAGTTGAAAATATAGATTACACTTTTTACAATGCCGAAAATATGTTTTCACAACCAAATCCAAAAGTAAATGAGGGCATGATCTCTTGGGTTTCCAAAAATATCGAAAATTCCAAATCTGATCTTCTGGAACTCTATTGTGGTTCTGGAAATTTTACAATTCCGCTCTCAAAAAAATTCAACAAAGTTTTAGCAACCGAAGTCTCAAAAAGCGGAATTGCCTCTGCAAAAAAGAATCAAAGTGAAAACAGTATTGAAAACATAGAGTTTGGTCGGATTTCAAGTGAAGAATTTACTCAAGCTTATGATGAAGTCAGAAAATTTGAGAGACTACGGCATATTGACTTAAAGAGCTATAACTTTTCAACTGTTTTTGTTGATCCTCCTCGTGCTGGAATCGATCCTGAAACTCTCAAACTTCTTTCAAGATTTGAGAAAATTATCTATATTTCTTGCAATCCTGAAACTTTAAAACGAGACTTAGAAATTTTGAAAAATCATAAAGTTGAAAAAATGGCAATTTTTGATCAATTTCCTTACACAAACCATTTGGAAATGGGTGCAATTCTTTCAAAAAACCTAGAGAAACAAAATATCTAGCATTTTGCTAAAATAGAGTAAAAAGAGATTTAAATGTGTGGAATTGTTGGCTATTTAGGAAAAAATAATTCAAAAGAGATAATTCTGAATGGTTTAAAAGAGTTGGAATATCGGGGATATGATTCCGCAGGAATTACAATTTTACAGAATGATTTTGTAAATTATCGGGCGGTTGGAAAACTATCTAATCTTGTTGAAAAAATGGACAGTTTTAATGTTTCTGGTTTTTCAGCTGGAATTGGACACACTCGCTGGGCGACTCATGGAAAACCAACAGAAGAGAATGCACATCCACACCAAGGTGCTTTTACTCACATAGTGCATAATGGAATTATTGAAAATTATGCTGAATTGAAAAAGAACCTCATCGGTAAGGGATATAAATTTTCAAGTCAAACAGATACCGAGGTGATTGTGCATCTTTTTGAGGAAAATTTAAAAATTTCAAACTCGAATTACGAGGCATTTCAAAAAACAATTGAGCAACTTCATGGAGCTTATGCACTTTTACTAATTACTAAAAATGAAAATGAGAAAATATATTTCGCAAAAGAGGGAAGTCCTCTAATTTTAGGTTCAAATGAGAATGGCGAACAGTTTTTTGCTTCTTCGGATTCTGCACTAATTGGGATTGTTGAAAAAGTGATTTATCTACATGACGGACATTTTGGTTTTGTTGAAAATGGAAAAATCTTTTTGCAAAATGCGAGTGGTGAAATTCCACAAAACTTTTCCGCACTTCCAAAAAGTCGAGAAACTGCACAAAAAAATAGTTTTCGATATTTTATGGAAAAGGAAATTTACGAACAATCCGTAGTTGTTTCAGATACTTTGATGGGTCGTGTTCTTGATAATTCTATCAATTTCGATGAGGTCGATAAAACTCTTTTCGATGGAATAAATGAGATAAAACTTTGTGCATGTGGAACAAGCTACCACACTGCTCTCGCATCAAGTTACCTTTTTGAGAGAATTGCAAAAGTTCGAGTTTCTGTTGAGTTTGGTAGCGAATTCCGATACCGTGATCCGCTTCTTACAAAAGATACTCTTTTTGTCTCAATTTCCCAAAGTGGCGAAACAGCTGATACTCTTGCTTCTCTAAAAATGGCAAAAAAGAGCGGTCTAAAAACTCTTGCGATTTGTAATGTTGATAACTCGTCAATTGTCCGAATTTCCGATCAAGCGATTTTAACTCGAGCAGGAATTGAAAAAGGTGTTGCATCTACAAAAGCTTTTGCGACACAAATGGTTGTTCTCCAAATGCTATCAATTTATCTTGGTCAAATTCGTGGAAATATTTCTGAAACTGAAATTAAAAAAGAGATTCAAACACTTCGAGAAATTCCGCAAACTTTAACTGTAACTTCAAAATTACACGAAAAAATCAAGCGACTTTCTAAACGATATTTACACGGACACGGATTCTTTTTTGTTGGTCGAGATATTTTTTACCCACTTGCTCTTGAGGGTGCTTTAAAGTTAAAAGAGATTTCATATTTACATGCAGAAGGCTATCCCGCGGGTGAGATGAAGCATGGACCAATCGCACTTGCTGATCCTGAACTTTTTACAATCGCACTTCTTCCGCAAAATATGTTGTATGAAAAGACAAAAAGCAATATTGAAGAACTCGGAGCAAGGGACTCGACAATTTGTGTGATTTCACCAAAACCATTTGAACTTGCTGACGATTTTGTCCGAACATCATCGCACAATCACTACATGTTAGAGTTTTTTGAGATGATGTTGGTTGTGCAATTACTTTCGATGGAAGTCGCAATTCGTCTTCAAAATGATGTTGATATGCCACGGAATTTAGCAAAAAGTGTTACAGTCGAATAATTATTTATTTAAAAAAATTAAGAGAGTTTCAAAATTTTTTCGTGTTAAAATTATATAAAGCTAAGAACTTTTCTTATTTATAAGTTTTAATAAAAAAGATTGAATAAATTTAGAATTTTAAGAAAGGTTTGTGAGATAGTTTGAGAATCTCAAGAGGGGAGAATTATGAATATTTACTTACATACAAAAAGTTTTGAAGACGATTATCAGTGGTTTAGTCTTGGTGCAGACAACAGTGTATCAATTTCTGAAAATTTCTGGGAGACTGAAGAATTAATCAAAAAAGCACCAATTAGTGATGAGGAGTTTTCATTACTGCTTGGGCGGAATTTAAAATCACATTTTTTACTAGCTTCTGATTTAGATTCTGGGCGACTGGATTATAAAGAGAATGTTATTAAAAACACTTTTCTTTTTGTTTCTGAAGATGAGGTTTTTCTCCGAAAAATAACAGCATCTTTTATTTTTAATCATGGTGATATTTCATACGATTTAAATAGTCTTATCGTTGAAAATGGTGATGAGAAGTATGGTTTCACATTCAATTACTCAAAAATAATGAATGTTTTTGAACAATATTTAAAGCTACATGAAGTTGAGTATGAATTTGATGCAATGATTGACGGGAGCGATCAGAGATTTGCTGAACTGTTTGAAATAAACGAAAATGCAGAAACTGAAGATACAAAATATTTTATAAATCCAATTTTTGAGGAGAAAGTAAAAAAGTATCTTCTTGCTGAAATTTTTCCAGATGAGACTGAAATGCTATTTTTATACACTCCAAAATTATCGCTTATGGATATTAAAAAGAGTGGTGTTTATGTTTCAGTGGCAAAAGAGCTGGATCATATGGCAAAGTCAATTTTTAAACAAAAAAGTGATGATTGGGCTGAAACAGTCTCCAAAAACAAAAAATTTGATTCAACTTTAAAAGCGATTGGAAAAACAAGAACTGAATGGTTTTTACTTGTTGCAATTGCAATTATTGCTGTTCCAATCGGTTTTTCGTATATTGACATGAATTCAAAAATTTCTGGTTTTATCCACCAAAATCGTGAGCTTAAAAAAGATATTATTGCTCTTGAATCTGAAAAGAAAGATAGTGCTGATAGTTTAAAAAGTATTGAGAGTAACAAGAAAATTCTTGAAGATAAAATCAAAGAGTTAGAAGGAATTATTTCTGGAGATCAGAAAACAATTTTGACTCTTGAAAAGAAAATTAGAGAGTTGAGCAGTTCAGAGAAGATTCAAGTTGTTCAGACAAAAACAATTCAAATTCAGCCAGACCAACAGATTAAAGAGTTGAGACAGTGTCAAAATAGATTGGCAAGAGAGAAAAAACAGAGAGGAAAACTTGCAATTGGATATAGATGGTACAAAGATTTATACAACAATTGTAAAGGTGCATTACAAGAAGGAAATTAATTTTGTCGGATTAGATTCCGACAATTTTTTAATAGAGAAGACCCTCGCCATGTAGGGCTTTTCGTATCTTGCCAAAACTCTTCTGTTTATTAAAACACCAATCTGGAGAAAGCAGGGTATCATTTTCAATTCCTGCAGAAATTCTTTGCATTGAAACATTTTCTGGTAAATTTTTAAGAGAGATAATCACATTTTTAATATACTCTTCTTCAGAAATTGGTGTGAATTCTCCAACTCTAAATTTATTAGCAAGTGCAGTTCTTTCAACAACATAAAGCGGGTGGATTTTTATCGAATCTACTCCAAGCTCTAAACTTTTTTGAAAACTATTTTGCATCATTTCACTGTTTTCATCTGGCAAACCATAAATGAGATGACCGCAAACATTCAAATTTCGCTTTTTACTTTCAGTAATTGCCCACTCAACACTTTTATAATCATGACCCCGATTTATTTTTTGGAGAGTTTCATCATAAATTGATTGAATTCCAAACTCGATCCAAATCTCTTTCTCTTTTGAGAGTTCTGCTAAAAAATCCAACACCTCATCGCTCACAGAATCACTACGAGTTCCAATACTTAAACCGACAACATTTGGAAAAGAGAGTGCTTCACGATAGAGTTTTTTTAGTGTTTCAATTGGAGCATAAGTGTTTGTAAAAGCCTGAAAATATACTAAAAAAAGTTCTGTTCCCTCTTTCTCTAATTTTTCAGAAATTGTTTTAAATTGAAATCGCAATTCACCCAACTGTTTTTCTAAAAGTGGATTTGTTTTTGAATCCATATTTAGAGAGAAGCCCTTTACCTTTTGCACACTATTTAGTGTTGGATTGAAAGACTCATTTTCACAAAAAGTACAACCACCTCGAGCTGTTTTTCCGTCAATATTTGGACATGTAAAACCTGAAAGAGCTATCGGAACTTTTGTAACTTTACTCCCAAATTTCCTCTTCAAATACTTACCAAATGTTAGTATCTCTTTCAAATATTTTCCTTCTATTCCAAATTTGCAAAAGTGTATCAAAACATTCTTTTTTGCTACAATTAAAAACTTATCCGTAAAAACAATTTAAGAAAAAAATAAACAAGAGGAAACTTTTTTGCTGTTTGAAAAAAAACCGAAAATTTTAGAAGATATTTTAAAAAAGACTCGTGAAGATGTGAAAGAGAGAGAAAAGCGATTTTCGATGGATTGGCTTGGCAAAAGTCTTGCATTTAATCCATTTCCACCTCGAGATGTAAAAACATTTCTAAAATCGACTCCAGAAAATCCGTATCGAATTATTGCAGAAATCAAAAAAGCGAGTCCAAGCAAAGGGATAATTCGGGAAGATTTTGAACCAACAGTTATTGCTCAGGAATATGAAAAAGGTGGAGCATCAGCACTCTCAATTTTGACAGAACCACATTTTTTCCAAGGAAATCTTGACTATTTGGGTGAAGTTCGGCGATACAGTAAATTACCGATTTTGAGAAAAGATTTCATTGTTTCAAAATATCAAATTTTGGAGGCACTTGTTCATGGTGCGGATTTCATTTTACTAATTGCAAAAGCACTTTCGCGGAATGAGTTGAAAGAACTTTATGAGTATGCAATTCACCTTGGTTTGGATGTTCTTGTGGAAATTCATGATAAAACTGATTTGGTAAAAGCTACTTTTTCTGGTGCGGATATTATTGGAATAAATCACAGAAATTTGGAAACTTTTGAAATGGATATGAAGCTTTCTGAAAAATTGATTCCACTAATTCCAAATGGAAAAATCATTGTTGCGGAGAGTGGATTGACTGAAAACGAGCAATTGACAGAATTGAATAAGATTGGAGTTGATGCATTTTTAATTGGCGAACATTTTATGAGACAGGATAATTTGTCGGATGCTGTAAAAAAAGTTCGGGGTGAAATTTGAAGATCCTCTTTATCAATACAGGCGGAACTTTCAATAAAATCTACAACAAAATCAATGGTAAATTAGTCGTTCCAAAAAGCGATGAGGTCTTAAAAAAAGTTCTAAATAGCACAGGTGGAAATTTTGAGAGTGAAATAGTTGGCACAATTTACAAAGATAGTTTAGAGATGACTGAAGAAGATCGGGAAAAGATTTTTGATATTTTGCTTGATACTGATACTAAAAATGTTGTGATTATTCATGGAACAGACACGATAAAGGAGACCGCAGAATATCTTTCTGATAAGATTTTTGGAAAACGAATTGTGCTTGTTGGTGCGATGAAACCGATTCTTTTTGACTCAATTGATGGAAGTTTAAATCTTGGTGTTGCACTTGGATTTCTACAAAGCGAACCATTTGACGGAATTTATATTTCAATGAGTGGATTAGTTTCTCCTTTTAACAAAATTGAGAAAGATCGTAAAGCTGGGATTTTTAAATCTATTTAAACTTGAAAAATCCTCTAAAAAGAGGATTTGCAAAACTTACTCTTTGTCGTAGTGAATTTCTCGGTCTGGAATCACAAAAGAGAGAATTATGAGAATCACTCCAAATCCAATTACAAAAGAAGAAACATCTCCCTCAATAAAATCTAATAATTGTATTTTTCCTAAGTTTTCACCAAGCAAAAACTTGAAATCCATGTAAAAAATTGTATAAACTGCACCACCAAGAAGTCCTCCGAGAATTCCTACAAGAACATCAAGCCGACCTTCAGCAAGTGAAATAGTTCCAGTTCCAGGGCATTTACCAAAAATTGACATTCCGATTCCAAAAAGAGTTCCACCAATAATTAAAGCACCAATGTAAATTGGTTTTGGTGAATAGTGAGCCAAGTCATTTCCAACCATAAAATAGAGTCCGATTGTAATAATTCCCATTGCAAAAAGCACGAGTTTTATCATTGTAAAATCTTTGAGCATCGAGAAACCTGCAATTTTCTCAAAAGTATCCACTCGACTCCACTGAACAACAACACCAAAAAATAGACCGATTATAAAAACCATTGCGATTGAGCCGTGATCCTGATTTGCTACCGATTGTAAAATTTCACTAATTGTTTCAATCAAAATTAATCCTTTTTTCTATAAAAAATTCGTCCAGTAATAAAAAGAGAAATCATCATTGCGATTCCAAAAATAAAACTGCTAACAGCAAGTTGAGGAATACCAGAAAGAAGGTGTCCGCTTGTGCAACCTCCAGCAGTTCTAGCACCGAATACAATTAAAAATCCACCAATAAAACTCCAAAAAAATCTATTTAAAACTGAACTTCCTCGGCGATCTTTCCAAAGCGATGGAACAAGTCGAATTCCAAAACTTTTTGTTATAAAAATTGAAGTTAAAAAACCCCCAAGTAAAGCACCGAAAAGCATAACAATTTGCCAAGAACCACTTGCCACTGTTTTTTTCGCATAGTCGTAATCTTCTAAATCAAAAATCACACTTGAAAAATATGGAATTGATGTTGAACAACCAAACGGTTTATTCGCTCCATAAATTGAAAATGTAAAAAGCACAACAAGAGAAATCAAAAGACCACCCTGCCACCAGCTAATTTTTCTAGGCATTTTTTTCCTTATAAATATTTTTATCAAATATTATAACAGATGATACAATTTTTGTAAATTTAAAATTGAGAGTTTAAATGATAGACATTGAAAATAAAAAAGAGCGATACCACAAACTTTTTATTGAAAGTGCGGTGCTTTCCTCACAAATGAGTTTTTGCAATAGATTAAAAGTTGGAGCAGTTTTGGTAAAGGATAATCGGATTTTGGCAAATGGTTGGAATGGCACAATTTCTGGATTATCAAATGATTGTGAAGAGATGACAGAAAACGGACTAAAAACTTCGGAATTTGTTCTTCATGCCGAACAAAATGTGATAACTTTTTCGGCAAAACAGGGAATTTCCACAAATAATTGCACTCTTTATATCACTCACTCGCCGTGTAAAATGTGTGCAAAATTAATCGCACAATCTGGAATCAAAAAAGTTGTCTATCAAAATGAGTATCGAGATAGTGAGGGAGTTGATTTTTTACAAAAAACAGGTGTTGAAGTTGAAAAATACAATTAGAAAATAGATATTTTGAGAAAAATCTGGAAAGAGCCTTTTAGTTATAATTAGCACACGTGCTAAAGAGGGATAATTTTAAGGAATTTAACAAAGTTATTGATACTCTTCATGATAGAATTGGAAAAAATAATATCTCGATTTACAAACAACTCTCTTTGCACATTCGTAGAAAACTAGCAATTTTTTATACTCGTGGATACAATCAAAGAGAACACGATTCTCTGATTCAACAAAAACGAGGCGAATATTTAAAAACCTTAACATCAATGGTAGAAGTTGGATTTATTGCCGACTACGATCATTTAAAAGAGATTCTTGCAAAAATTTAAGGAGTTTATATGATTCCAGATCACAATTTCTATATAAAACTCGCAATAGATGAGGCTTGGAAACACCAGCTTTTAACTTATCCAAATCCAGCTGTTGGAGGTCTTCTGCTATCAGAAAAAGGGGAAATTCTCTCTATTTCCGCACACCAAAAAAGTGGAGAACCGCATTCGGAAGTAAATGTTTTTCGAGATGCTTATATAAAATTGACAAATGACAATTCTATTTTAAAATACGAAACAAGTGCGGAAATTCATGAATTTTTAAGTCAAAATTCGGGGAATATTTTTAAAAACTCCACTCTTTACACAACACTTGAACCGTGTAACCATTTTGGGAAAACTCCACCCTGCTCTCTTCTTATCAAAAACCTCGGAGTCTCAAAAGTTGTGATTGGTGTTAGTGATAAAAATAAAAAAGCTTCTGGTGGTGCGGATTTTTTAGAGAAGCGTGGAATTAAGACAATTTTTTTAGAATCGGAAAAGTCGGCTGACCTCATCGCACCTTTTGAACTTTGGAACAGAAAAAGATTTGTATTTTTTAAATATGCCCAAACTATGAATGGAGAAATTTCAAACGGAATTATCTCTTCAGAGGAGAGTCGGAAATTTGTTCATGCAATTCGGGACAAAATCGACTTGCTTGTTATTGGAGGAAATACAGTTAGAGTTGATCGACCGACTCTTGATTCCAGAATGGTAAATGGGAAATCTCCAGATGTTCTCATTCTTTCAAACAGAAAAGATTTTGACAAAACAATTCCGCTTTTCACTGTTCCAAACAGAAAAGTTTTTGTCGAAAATTCACTAGAAAAAATTGAAAAATATAATTTTGTGATGATCGAAGGTGGATATAAACTTCTTCAAAGTCTGATTTCTGAAATCGATATGCTCCTGCTTTTTATTTCACCAAAATTGCAAAACTCTTCAGAAACTTTTTCAAGTTCAAAAGAACAAAATTTTAGAGTTTTGCATCGTTCAAATATTGGTGAAGATTCTCTACTCTGGCTTAAACCAAATTAGTTGTCTTCGATGATTGAGAAAATTGGACTTTTGATCTTTTTTTCTCCGCCCAAAAATTTTAAATGGATCAAAAAAGCAGACTCAATAACAGAAGCACCTGTTTTTTCAATCAATTTCACAGTCGCGGATGCAGTCCCGCCAGTTGCTAAAAGGTCGTCGATAAGTAGAACTTTTGCATTTTTTCCGTGAAAAGCATCTTCATGAATTTCAAGTGTATCGCTTCCGTATTCTAAATCATAACTTATAGAAACTGTTTTTGAAGGCAGTTTTCCAATTTTCCGCACAGGCACAAATCCAACACCAAGTTTTAAAGCAAGAGGAGTTCCAAAGATAAAACCTCGGCTCTCAATCCCAGCAACATAGTCGATTTCTAAATCTTTATATCTCTCATAAAATATATTGATAATTGTTTGGAATGCTTCTGAATCGTTCAGAATTGTTGTAATGTCTTTGAACTGGATTCCCTCTTTTGGAAAATCTGAAATTACTCTAATTTTGCTATTTAACTCTTCAATTGTCATTTTTAACCTTTTTGAAAAAATTTGAGAATGTTTCCAACAGTTTCTCTCATTTCGTTTCGTTTCACAATCATATCAATTGCACCATGTTCAAGCAGGAATTCAGCTCTTTGAAAACCTTCAGGCAAATCTGAACCGATTGTTTGCTTGATAACTCGTTGTCCAGCAAAACCGACAAGTGCATTTGGTTCGGCAATAATTATATCTCCAAGAGTTGCAAAAGATGCACTTACTCCACCCATTGTAGGATCAGTCAAAATAGAGATGTATGGCAAACCTTTGTCAGCTAATTTTGAGAGTGCCGATGAGGTCTTCGCCATCTGCATAAGTGAAAAAGTTGACTCTTGCATTCTTGCTCCACCTGAAGCTGAAACAATCACAACTCCTACTCCTCTTTCAATTGCACGATTTATAGCACGAAATATTTTTTCTCCCTCGACTGAACCAAGGCTTCCACCCATAAATGAGAAATCAAAAACAACAATTTCCGCATCAACTCCTGCAATTTTTGCACTACCGCTAACAGCAGAAGAGAACCGCCCACTCTTTTTATAGGCTTCATCAACTCTTTTTTTATAGCTTTTTGAATCTACAAATTTAAGAGGATCTACTGGCTGTAAGTTTTGGTCATGTTCAATGAAAGTTTCAGGATCAACAAGAAATTCTATTCTATGTTTCACTCCAATCCTAATATGATGTCCGCACTTTGGACAAACATACATCTGATTTTCAACTTCTTTATAATACATCAAAGCACTACAAGAATCGCACTTTATCCAGTGAGATGGTGCTTCACTCTTTTTTGGTTGTGGCTTTTTTTCTCTACCACTTGTTTTAAAAATATCAAGAAAGGACAATAAATTTTCCTTAGTAATTAAAATTCACTATATCTTAAAAGTTTAGCGGATTTTGACAAAAAACATAGATGCAATATTTTCTTATTTCTATTTCTACTTTAATTGTCGAAATTAAGTCAAATAAATAATTTTTCGAGAATATATGAAACAGCTCTCAACATATGTCTATTTAGATTCCACTTTAGCAAAAATGGAGTTAGAGGACAATTTAATTCCAAATCAATATTTTGATTATCCATTTTTACTTATTGATAACTTTTTGACTGAAGAAGAATCTGATGTAATTTTGCAAAGAACGGTTGAAAACTTTCCAAAAAAAGCGAAAGTCGTTGGAGGATTTATAAAAAAAATCAGAAATGTAGAGACTTATAAAGTCGATTCAATCTCATCAGATATATATTTTTCCGCTTTCCAAAAAAGACAAAAAGAGATAGAAAATTTCTTCTCAACACCATTTTTATATGGAACAGATATTCAAGCGCTCGGTTATAAAAATGGATTTTTTTATAAAAAGCATTGTGATAATTCTAGTGAAATTCTTGATGGAGATGGAAATCTAATAAGCTATAAGCTTGTTTTTCCTGAACGAAAAATAACAACAGTTCTGTTTTTGAACTCTTATGGTGAAAATTTTTCTGGTGGAGAATTGCTATTTAATTATCTTTTTGACGAAAGTGGAAATGAGATTAAAATCTCACCTAAAAAGGGTTCGATGCTTGTTTTCCCAAGTAATCCTATTTTTTCACATGAAGTAAAAACCGTAAAGAGTGGATTTCGTTTGACATTTGTTCAATGGCACTCAATTTTAAAGTAAATTGGAAAAACACCTCTTTGATATAATTTTTTGATAAATTACAAAGAAGGATCAATTTTGGAAAACTTTAAACTTTTTCCCAAAGACCCGTTTTTATCGGGTTTAAATGATATTCAAAAAAAGATAGATGAAAATAGAGCAGAAATTGAAAATCTGCTAAAAATTGAAAACAAAACATACCAAAATTTTGTGTCGCCACTGAACAGAATGGAAGAGGAAATTGAAATTATTTTTACTCCAATTTACCATTTGCATTCAGTCGAAAATAGTGAGACGACTCAAAAAGTTTATGAAGAAATTTTGCCAATTCTTTCGGCTTATGAAACAGAGGTTTCTCAAGATTTAAGACTTTTTGAGGCTTTTAAATCAATTCCAACAGAAGATTTGAATTTAGAACAGAAAAAAGTTTTAGAAGATTCTATTTTAGGATTTAGACTTTCTGGTGCTGAATTGGGCGAAAATGAGAAAAAACGAATTGCTGAAATCAATTTAAGACTTTCTGAATTATCAAATAATTTTTCACAAAACATTCTCAATGCTACAAAATCTTTTGAGATGATTGTTGATAATTTTGAAGATGTCGCGGAACTTCCCGATAGCGATCGGAAAATTGCGGAAATAGAAGATGGAAAATGGAAATTTACACTCCAAATGCCAAGCTATTTAGCTTACATGACTTACGGAACAAATCGAGAATTGCGAGAAAAAATGTACAAAGGATACACAACTCGTGCACCAGAAAATGGAGTAATTATTGATGAAATTTTGAAACTCCGACAAGAAAAATCTGAAATTCTTGGTTTCAAATCTCATGCTGAAAAATCGTTACAAAGAAAAATGGCGAAAGACGAAAAAAGTGTAATTTCATTTTTGGAAAACCTTGCGGAAAAATCAAAAGATAAAGCGAAAATTGAATTAGAAGAGATTAAAAAATATGCGGAATTAGAAGATTTTGCAAGTTTTGATGTTGCATATTTTTCGGAAAAGTATCGAAAAGAGAAATTAGATTTAGACGAAGAGAAATACCGACCATATTTTGAGAAAAATTCTGTGCAAAATGGACTTTTCCAATTTTTGAAAGAGCTTTTTGGAGTTGAATTTAAGAAAGCAGAAGAGGAACTTTGGAATGAGAAAGCGGAAACTTTTTATCTTTATGAAAATGGCGACCTCATCGGCAGGATTTTTATTGATTTAGAGGCACGGGATCACAAACGGGGTGGGGCATGGATGAATAATTGGCAAAATCACTACCAAAAAGGGAGTGGTGAAATTGAAAAACCTACCGCTTTTGTTGTGTGTAACTTTCCGAAATCGACAGATAAGATTCCTTCACTACTTCGACATGATGATGTTGTAACACTTTTTCATGAAATGGGTCATGCAACTCACCATCTTTTGAGTCGAGTAAATGAGAGTCCAATTTCGGGAACAAGTGTTGAGTGGGATACTGTTGAATTTCCATCGCAATTTTTGGAAAGTTTTGCATTTGAAAAAGCTGTCTTGAAAACATTTGCAAAACATCACGAAACTGGCGAAACAATTCCCGACGAAATGATTGATAAATTGATTGAAGTGAAAAATTTTCAATCTGCTATGCAAATGGTTAGACAAATTGAATTTGGACTTTTTGATTTTAAATTGCATATGAAATTGCACAGTGGCGATGAGGTTCAAAATCTTTTGGACAAAATTCGACGAGAAATCTCTCCGCTTCTTCCACCAGAATATAATAAATTTCAGAATAGTTTTGGACATATTTTTTCAGGCGGATACTCCGCTGGATATTACAGTTACAAATGGGCTGAAGTGCTTTCTGCTGATATGTTTTACCAAGTTGTTGATGACGGAATTTTTGGCGAAGTCGCAAAAAAATATCGTGAAATTGTTCTAGCAGGTGGCGGAAGCAAAAGCATGAATGAGCTTTTTATCGAAGTTTCTGGTCGCGAACCTAAAGAGGAATTTCTCTTAAAACAGTCAGGAATCTAACTTGATTTTCAAATACAAAGGTATTGACCGAGAGGGTAAAAAAGTCTCTGGTCGAATTGAAGCTTCCTCCAGTGAGGAGGCTAAAAAAAGATTGAAAGCAAAGGGAATTTTCTACGATAAAGTTTCTAAAGCTTCTGAATCTTTTTTGCAAAAACTTGAAAAACTCCGAGCTACTCAAATTGAAAACAAGAAACTTTCAAATTTAAGTCGAAACCTCTCAATTTATCTCCGTTCCTCAATTCCAATTCTTCAAGCAATAAAACTTGCAAAAACACAAACTGACGAAACAAAAATGTTAGATTTTTTGACTTCTGTCGAAACAATGCTTGATGAAGGTAGCAGTTTTTACGGTGCAATTGATACTCAAACTGCTCTTATTTTGCCTGATTTTTATAAGCAAAGTATTAAAGTTGCGGAAGAAAATGGAGTTCTTGGAGATGTTCTTGGTGAAATGGCAAGTTTCCTGCTTTATCAAGATCGGGTTGTTAAAAAAGTGCAAAAAGCGATGGTTTATCCAGTTATGATTTTGTCAATTTCAATTTTGATGGTTGCAATAATGCTAACTGTTGTTGTTCCAAAAATTACAGCAATGTTTGTCCAAATGAAACAGGAAATTCCTGCTTTAACTCAATTTGTAATTGATGCTGGTGATTTTCTCGGAAATTATTGGATTCATCTTGCTATTCTTTTTGTAATTATTAGTTCAATTTTCTCCTTTTTTCTCAAAAATTCATACAGTTTCCGCTATCGCTTTCACATGATTTTATTAAAACTTCCTTTTCTAGGTCGTGTTTTGCAAACTTCGGAATTGACTAGATTTGCCTATGTTGCTTCTGTTCTTTTGCGGTCTGGAGTTACTTTTGTTCATACAATTCGACTTGCAGGAAATACTTTGAATAATCTTGTTTTGAAAGAGAAAATTTTAAATGCTTCAAAACTGGTTGTTGAGGGAAAACGATTTTCCGCAAGTCTCTTAAATGATAAGAGATATAAAATTGACAAATCTTTTGTTCAAGCAATCGCACTCGGTGAAGAGACAAGTGAAGTTTCTGCGATTTTAGACAATTTGGCGGCTCTTTATCAAGAAGAAAATAACGACTCAATCGATATGTTTTTGGCACTTCTTGAACCCGCACTTATGCTTTTTGTTGGGACTACAATTGGTATAATCGTTACGGCTATGTTGTTGCCAATATTCTCGTTAAATTTAGGAGGTATGTAATTGTTTCGTATTTTATTAGTTAGTCTCGTTTTTTCTCTCACTCTTTTTGGGCAAAATCCAGTAGAAAGTGTTAAATGGGAAGATGACAAAAGACTTGTCGTAACATTTAAAAACTGGATAAAAAGTGTTTCTGAATTTGCTTTTTATCACAAAGATAGCGGACTTCACAAATATATTTTTGATATAGATGAAGGTTTTGTTGATGGTGCTTTAATGAATTTAGAGGATACTCGTTTCGCTGACAGTATCGCAATTGGGCAATACAAACCTGACACACTCCGAATAACTTTCCGAAATAAAAAAGAGTTGAAAATAACAAGAAGAGTTTATAGAAAACAGATCTCTTTTATTTTTGGTGATGAAGAGAAAGTTGTTAAAAAACCTGAAGTTAAAAAGAGCAAAGTTGTTGAAAATCCGAAAAAGCAGGAAATCGTAAAATATACTCCAAAACCACAAGTTAAAAAAAGAGTCTCGAAAAACGATCGAAAAAATAAACTTATTGTTATAGATGCTGGTCATGGTGGAAAAGATGGTGGTGCTGTTTGTAAAGACAACAAAGCAATTGAGAAAAATATCGTTCTTGATATTGCACGATACACTGGTGAATATTTGGAAAAGATGGGATACAGAATTCACTTGACTCGAAGCAATGACACTTTTATAAAACTTGGAATGAGAACAAGAATTGCAAATAATAAAGAGGGAAAACTTTTTGTCTCAATTCATGCAAACTCGCTTCCAAAACGAAAAAATTTCAAGAGCAGAAATGGAATTGAAACTTACTTTTTAAGTCCTGCAAAAACTGAAAGAGCAAAAAGAGTTGCTGCAAAAGAGAACTCTGAAGATATGGATAATATGAGTCGAAAAGGTCGGAACAACTATATCAATATGTTGAGTCGAGAAAAGATTTTGCAATCTCATAAACTTGCAATTGATGTTCAAAGTAGTATTATTTCTCATCTCCGAAAATACTATTATCACATTGAAGACTCTGGTGTTCGTAAAGCTCCGTTTTGGGTTCTTGTCGGTGCAAATATGCCTGCGATTTTAGTTGAAGTTGGTTATATTACAGGAGATCGAGATGGAAAAAGATTGACTGATCGGCTCTATCAAAAAAGACTTGCTAGAGGAATCTCAAAGGGAATTGAAGAGTATTTTAAGAAAAACAATTAATTTCTTTTTAGATATAATTACATTTCCAAAAAATTTCTCTAAACATGAGAACAAAAGGAGAGAGTTATGCCAAAGATGAAGACTCACAAAGGTGCATCTAAAAGATTTAAGGCTAAAAAGAACTCTATTAAGAGAGGAAGTGCTTTCCGAAGCCACATACTTTCAAAGTATAGTGCAAAGAGAAAAAGAGGACTTCGATCTCCAAAAGCTGTTTCAAAAAGCGACGAGAGTTCAGTTAAGGTGATGTTAGGAATTTAATCCTAACTCCCTCCAACCCCTTTAGGGAAAGACTTGCATTTGTCAAGCACCTACAAACATTTCACTGGGTAAAGGTATTTAATGAGAGTAAAAACTGGGATCGTCCGAAGACGAAGACATAAAAAGGTTTTAAAACAAGCTAAAGGTTTTTATAGTGGTAGAAGAAAACACTTTAGAAAAGCGAAAGAGCAACTTGAACACAGTCTTGTCTATGCTTATCGAGACAGACGAGCGAAAAAGAGAGAGTTCCGAAAACTCTGGATCGTTAGAATCAATGCTGCTTGTAGATTAAGAGATATTAGTTACTCTGTATTTATGCACGGTCTAAAAACTCTTAATATCGAACTTGATAGAAAAATCCTTGCAGATATGGCTATCAACGACGAAGCTGGATTCTCTTCACTTGTTGAAAAAGTAAAAGCAATCTAAATAAACCTTCCCCAATTTTGGGGAAAATCATAAATCTAATTTCTGCAAATAATTTAAAAATCCAAAACTTTTAATTTCAAATATAATTTTTAAAATTTTTTAAAAAGGTCTCCTATTGATTTTAAGTATTGAAAGCAGTTGTGATGACAGTTCAATTGCGATAACAGAAATCGAGACAAAAAAGCTTGTTTTTCACAAAAAAATCTCCCAAGCTCTTGAGCATTCAAATTATGGTGGAGTCGTCCCAGAATTAGCAAGTCGTTTGCATACAGAAGCTCTTCC
>AKKQ01000024.1 GCA_000276965.1 Thiovulum sp. ES
TTTAATTTTATTTTAAGTTTATCTCCCTACAATTCCACCCACGAAAACGGAAATCCGTTCGAGTTCTTACAAAAAATGTTGTTAAATTATTGAAATCTAAGCAAGTGAGGGTTCAGGAAACCTTTCTTTTATGGAGAGTTTGATCCTGGCTCAGAGTGAACGCTGGCGGCGTGCCTAACACATGCAAGTCGAACGGTAACAGGTCTTTCGGGATGCTGACGAGTGGCGCACGGGTGAGTAATGGATAGTTACATGCCCCTTGGAGAGGGACAACAGTTGGAAACGACTGCTAATACCTCATATTCCGGAAACGGGAAACGATTTTTCGCCAAGGGATTGGGCTATCTCCTATCAGCTTGTTGGTAAGGTAAAGGCTTACCAAGGCAATGACGGGTAGCTGGTTTGAGAGGATGATCAGCCACACTGGAACTGAGACACGGTCCAGACTCCTACGGGAGGCAGCAGTGGGGAATATTGCACAATGGGGGAAACCCTGATGCAGCAACGCCGCGTGGAGGATGACGCATTTCGGTGTGTAAACTCCTTTTATTAGAGAAGATTATGACGGTATCTAATGAATAAGCATCGGCTAACTCCGTGCCAGCAGCCGCGGTAATACGGAGGATGCAAGCGTTACTCGGAATCACTGGGCGTAAAGAGAATGTAGGCGGACTATTAAGTTTTGAGTGAAAGCCTGTGGCTTAACCATGGAACTGCTTGAAAAACTGATAGTCTAGAGTTCGGAAGGGGCAGATGGAATTTCCAGTGTAGGGGTAAAATCCGTAGATATTGGAAGGAATACCAAAAGCGAAGGCGATCTGCTGGGACGATACTGACGCTGAGATTCGAAAGCATGGGGAGCAAACAGGATTAGATACCCTGGTAGTCCATGCCCTAAACGATGAATGCTAGTCGTCGGAGAGCTAATGTCTCTTCGGTGATGCACTTAACAGATTAAGCATTCCGCCTGGGGAGTACGGTCGCAAGATTAAAACTCAAAGGAATAGACGGGGACCCGCACAAGTGGTGGAGCATGTGGTTTAATTCGAAGATACGCGAAAAACCTTACCTACCCTTGACATTGATAGAATTTCGCAGAGATGTGAAAGTACCCTTCGGGGAACTTGAAAACAGGTGCTGCACGGCTGTCGTCAGCTCGTGTCGTGAGATGTTGGGTTAAGTCCCGCAACGAGCGCAACCCTCGTCCTTATTTGCCATCAGTTTGGCTGGGAACTATAAGGAGACTGCCCTCGTAAGGGGGAGGAAGGTGAGGACGACGTCAAGTCATCATGGCCCTTACGGGTAGGGCTACACACGTGCTACAATGGTATATACAGAGAGCCGCAATACTGCAAAGTGGAGCTAATCTTTAAAATATATCTCAGTTCGGATTGTTCTCTGCAACTCGAGAGCATGAAGCTGGAATCACTAGTAATCGCGAATCAGAATGTCGCGGTGAATACGTTCCCGGGTCTTGTACTCACCGCCCGTCACACCATGGGAGTTGATTTCACCCGAAATCGGGAAGCTAAACTGGCTACCGCTTACGGTGGAATCAGCGACTGGGGTGAAGTCGTAACAAGGTAACCGTAGGAGAACCTGCGGTTGGATTACCTCCTTTCTAAGAGTATTTAGTGGGCAGTTTCACGACTGACTCACTCACAATTTTCTTGGACTCAAACTTGCTTAGATTTCAGTCAATTTAACAACAACTTTTCTTTCAAAAACCAAGCAAACATATACAAATTAAAATTTTATTTATACATATCTTTTAAATTAAAGTCTAATTTCTTTAAATGATAAATTTTACTTTCGTGTGTTAAAATTTTATAAATTTACAAAATAAGGAGTCTATTTTGCCTGCGGACATGAATGACTATTTTAATAAAAAAGGCGGAGGTGGAAAACCTAGTGGTGGAAACGGACAGCCACCAGAACCGCCAGAATTTATTAAAAACATTGGTAATAAATCTTGGATGTTTTACCTATTTTTAGCAATTGCAGGAACTCTCTATTTCACAAAACCTTTTATCGTAATTAACGAGGGTGAGCGAGGAATTAAAGTTACAACGGGTAAATACGAACCACACTCACTTGAACCAGGATTACATTTTCTAATTCCTGTTTTTCAAAAAGTTATCATAGTCGATACAAAAGTTCGGATTATTAACTATAAATCAATTGAAAAAATGTTGAGTGATGGTCGAAACAGCGATAAAGGAATACACACAAAAAGTCCTATTACGGTTCTTGACAAGCGGGGCTTACCTGTTACAATTGAATTGACTGTTCAATATCAGTTAAACAAGCAATATGCATCTCAAACAATCTCAACTTGGGGAATTTCTTGGGAAGAGAAAATTATAAATCCAGTTGTTCGGGATATTGTGCGAAATGTTGTTGGTGCTTATGAAGCGGAGTCTTTGCCTATCAAACGAAATGAGATTGCTGTTTTAATCGACACAAATATTCGTGGAAAAATTGATTCGCTTGATAACTCTCCTGTTCAACTCCAATCTGTTCAACTTCGAGAAATTATTCTACCTGCGAAAGTAAAAGATCAAATTGAGAGAGTTCAATTGGCAAAACAAGAGGTTGAAAAAGCTCAACAAGAGGTAGAAAGAGCAAAACAGATCGCATTCCAAAAAGCAGAGACTGCACGGGGTGAGGCGGAAGCGAAAAAGATTCGTGCTGAAGGTATCGCAACTTCTACACTTATTGAAGCAGAAGCGACTGCAAAAGCAAACAAGCTAATTGCAAAATCTTTAACAACAGAACTTCTTTCACTTGAACAAATTAAAGTTCAGGGTGAATTCAACAAAGCTCTTAAAGAGAATAGAGATGCGAAAATTTTCCTAACTCCTGGTGGTTCAACTCCAAATCTTTGGGTTGATATGAAAGAGGGAAAACAACTCAAATCAACAACAACAGCGGAACAATAATTCCAATCCCGTGCTATATGCATGGGAAACTTTGATTGTAAAATTATTATCACAATTCAATTCAAAATTCTTTTCTAAATTTCTATAAAATCATAAATATTTTTAAATTTATAAAGCTCTTAAAAGTGGAAAAATCTATTCTGGTAAAATCGCTATCAATTTTTAGAAAATAGGAAATATATGATAAATGTAGCAATTTTAGGAGTTGGAACAGTTGGAACTGCTGTTGCGAAAATTCTCGAGGAAAATCGGGACATTATTCGTGCAAGAGCAGGAAAAGAGATAAATCCAGTTGTTGGAGTTGTCCGAAATTTAAATAAAAGTCGAGATGTCAATATCGAAATCACAGATTCTGCGGATTCTATTTTGGAACGAGATGATATTGATATTGTTGTTGAACTTCTTGGCGGAGTCGATGAACCTTATCGAGTTGTGAAAAAAGCTCTTGAAAATGGCAAAAGTGTCGTTACGGCAAACAAGGCACTTCTTGCATACAAAAGATACGAATTACAAGATATTGCAGGAGAAATTCCTTTTGAGTTTGAGGCAAGTGTTGCGGGTGGAATTCCAATTATTAATGCTCTGCGGGACGGTTTAAGTGCAAATCACATCGATTCAATCAAGGGAATCATGAACGGAACATCAAACTATATTTTGACTGAAATGATTCAAAAAGGTGCTGATTTTTCGGAAACTCTGAAAATCGCTCAAGATTTAGGATATGCTGAAGCAGACCCAACTTTTGATATTGGAGGATTTGATGCAGGACACAAACTGCTGATTTTGGCTTCGATTGCTTATGGAATTGATGCGAAACCTGAAGATATTTTAATCGAGGGAATTGAAAATATTTCGTCTGAAGATATTGATTTTGCTCGTGAGTTTGGATATTCAATTAAGTTACTTGGAATTGCAAAAAAAGATGGCGATGAGGTCGAAATTCGGGTAAATCCTACACTACTTCCAAATAGTGAAATGATTGCAAAAATCGACGGAGTTATGAACGGAATTTCTGTAATTGGGGATAGGGTTGGCGAAACACTATATTACGGTGCTGGTGCTGGTGGCGATGCTACGGCAAGTGCAGTTGTTGCGAACCTCATCGATATTGTTCGACAAGATAAAAAATCGCCAATGCTTGGTTTCAAAAAAGCACTCGAAAACGGTGAATTGAAATTGAAAAATCGACTCGATATTAAAACAAACTATTACATTAGAATTCATGTTGAAGATCGTGCAGGTGTTCTTGCTGAGATTTCAAAAATCTTTGGTGAATTTGAGATTTCAATTGAGACTCTCCTACAAAAAGGCGGAAAAGCTGAAAACACAAATCTCTTGATTTTGACTCACAAAACTAGAGAAAGCAATATTATTTCTGCACTCGAAAAAATCCAAACTCTTGAAACTGTTAAAGAGAAACCATTCATGATCAGGGTAGAAAAGTGATCGATTTAAAAGTCTTAAATAAGAACTTTGATGAAGTTGTTACAAAACTTCAAAAAAAGCATGTTTCTGAAAAAATTCTCTCCGATTTAAAAGAGCGACACACAAATTATAAAAATGATAAAAAGAGATTAGAAGATGCTCAGGCAACTCAAAACGAGAAAAGTAAGCTTTTTGGTCAATACATGCGAGAGAAAAAGGACATTACTGAACTCAAGAAAGAGGTCGCCGAAAACAAGGAACTAATTGCGAAATTGAGTGAAGTTGTTCGAGAACGAGAAGAGTGGCTAGAAGTTTTACTTTATTCGATTCCAAATATTCCAGATGATTCAGTTCCTGAAGGAGAAGATGAAAATGAGAATATTGTTCTCGAAAATATTTTGACCCCAAAAGAGTTTGATTTTGAGCCAAAACCACACTATGAATTGGGCGAAAGTCTCGGTTGGCTTGATTTTGAGCGAGGTATTAAAATTGCAAAAAGCCGTTTTACTGTTTTAAAAAGTGGCGGAGCAAGACTAGAGAGAGCTTTGGTAAATTTTATGTTGGATCACAATCGGGAATGTGGATTTGACGAAGTTTCAGTTCCTGTTATTACAAATTCAAAATCGCTTCATGGAACTGGACAATTGCCTAAATTTGCGGATGATCTTTTCAAAATTGAAGATGAAGATTTGTATTTAATTCCAACGGCGGAAGTCTCTTTGACAAATCTTTTTGCTGATGAGATTTTGCAAAAAAACGAACTTCCGATTAAGGTAACGGCATCAACTCCATGTTTCCGAAAAGAGGCAGGTTCTGGCGGTCGTGATATTCGGGGAATTATTCGACAACACCAATTCCAAAAAGTTGAGCTTGTTGCTGTAACGGAATCTGAAAAAAGCGATGAGGTCTTAGAACAGATGGTAAATTGTGTCTCTTCACTTCTTACAAAATTAGAGTTACCTCATCGTAAAGTTGAGTTGTGTGGTGGAGATTTAGGATTTTCAGCTCGAAAAACAATCGACATCGAAGTTTGGTTGCCTTCTCAAAAAAAGTATCGTGAAATTAGTTCAATTTCAAATACTGGGGATTTTCAGGCACGACGGGCAAAAATCAGATACAAAGATGGAAAGAAAAATATTCTTGCCAATACTTTAAACGGTTCAAGTCTTGCGGTTGGTCGAACAATTGTTGCTATTTTGGAAAATTTTCAAACTGAAAATGGTGAAATCACAATTCCTGAAGCTCTTAAAAATTATCTTTAAAAATTTGTCGGTGAAATTCCGACAAAAAATCAACTATTTTGAAAAACGAATCATTTTAAATCGTTCGCCCATAAAAGAGGGATCAATTAAAATCTTAACTCGATTTAGTTCTGAGTTATAAGCTTTTTCGTTTGTATTCTTTTTTAAAATTTCGAGAAGCTCAATGAGTCCAAAATCAATTAAAGCTCTCATTTGAGTTTTAAACTCTAGTGTCTCAATTCCCTCTTTTTGAAACTCTTTTTGCAAAAAATTGAAATCAACATCAAAAGTAATATCACTTTTTCCAAAAAATTCTTCAAAATCTAAATTTTCTTCAAAGAGCGGAAAAACTTTATGTTTGTGGTAAATCCGAATTGAAAAATCGGGTCGAGCTTCTAAATCACCATAATCAAAAGTAATGAACTCAAATTTCTCGGAACTTTGTGAAAGCTCTTTTGCAAAATCTCTAAAGCCGACTGGAATTTCTCCGCGATCTTTTCCTAAGTTTTTTGCAATTTCAGAGATATTTTCATCAACAGTATCAAACTCAATTTTTCCATTTACAAACGATGCAATTTTTCCTTTATAAAAAAGTTCAGTCGGAAAAGCATCAAAAATCTCATTTGCGACAAAAATTGTCTCTTTTGAATTAAGTTCAGAAAGTGAAGAGTAAATTTGGATTTTTACCTCATCGCCAAACGATTCTTTCCAAAATTGAGCCTGTTTTTTTTGAATATCTTCAAATTTTTCAATAACTGCAAAAGAGACTGTTTTTAACAATTCTGGTCGGAGTGTAAAAATAAAAGAGATAATGTCGTCGATGAGGTAGCCTTTATGAGCACCAATTTCACAGATTAAAACTTTTTCTGAAAATTTCCCACTCTCAACTATTTTTATAATTTCATTTGCAATTGCACCGCCAAAAAATTGACTTGAACTAACTGCTGTGTAAAAATCTCCAGCTTTTCCAATCTCTCTAAATTTTGTGTAGTAGCCATTTTTTCCATAAAGCCACTCACCCATATAATTACTAAATCTGATTTGAAAACCCTCTAAAATCCAATATAATAACTTTTATCACCGTTACTTGTTGTCATTACTTGTCCAATATTTTTTACATCTTCGTAATTAACAATATTTTCTTCACATTTATTGTGATAAATACCCCTAGAGTCGTAATAGTGAGTGCAGTCATTATAATAGTGTGAGGCGACACCTCTCTCATTTAGAAAGAGACACCCCTGAAAAGCGAGTGGAATAAATAGAAGTGGAGCTGTCTTTAAAACTGTTTTCAAGGGTAAATCCTCTTTTAAAATTGTCTCTATTTTATCCAAAAATCTCTCGATGTTCTACCATCGTGCAATGGTTCTGAACAAAATTCAAACCTTTAGCAATTGCATTTTCACCTGCTTCATTATTGATAATTCCTTTTTGAGCCCAAACAGTTTTTACATCACCTCTTTTTAATGACTCTTCAACAATAATAGAAACAACAGATGCTTTTCTAAAAACATCGACCATATCAACTTTTTCAGGAATTTCAGCTAGTGATCTATAAACTTTTTCACCTAAGATTTCATCGCCTTTTGGATAAACAGGGAAAATTTTAAAACCAGCTTCTTTTAAATATTTTGCGACTCTGTGGCTATCTTTTGTTTCATCTGGAGAGAGACCGATAACAGCAACTGTTTTTGTCTCTTCAAAAATCTTTTTAATTTCGTCTCTGTTACTATTTACGGTAGGAGCTTCACAAACTTCCATTTTGAACCTTTTGAATCTTTTAAGCAAATTTTAACACGAAAAAGATTTACAAAAGTTTTTTTTGTCGGAGAGATCCGACAAATAGTCTATTTTAAAAGAGCTTTAATCTCTTCTACTTTGTCTGTTTTTTCCCAAGTAAATTCAGGTAATTCTCGTCCAAAGTGTCCGTATGCTGCTGTTTTTCTGTAAATTGGTCTGATGAGGTCAAGTGATTCAATAATTCCTTTTGGAGTCAATTTGAAAACTTTTCTCACAATTTCAACAATTTTTTCATCAGAAACTGTTCCTGTTCCCGCAGTATCAACATTGATTGAAATTGGTTCAACAACACCAATCGCATATGCAAGTTGAACAGTAACTTTTTCAGCAACACCAGAAGCCACAAGATTTTTTGCCACATATCTCGCCATGTAAGCTGCACTTCTATCAACTTTTGTAGGGTCTTTACCAGAAAAAGCACCTCCACCGTGTGGCGAACTTCCGCCGTAAGTATCAACAATAATTTTTCGTCCAGTCAATCCAGCATCACCTTGAGGACCACCAATTACAAATTTTCCTGTTGGGTTGATATGATAAATAATGTCGTCAGAAATCATCTCTTCAGGTAAAACTGCTTTAATAACTTCCCGAATTACATCATCATGAATTTGTTCTTGCGAAATTTCTGGATCATGCTGAGTTGAAACAACAACAGTATGAACTTTTGTCGGTTTATCATCAACATATTCAACTGTAACTTGAGCTTTTCCGTCTGGTCTTAAATATGAAAGAGTCCCATTTTTTCGCACTTCTGCTAATTTTTCAGTGATTCTGTGAGAAAGATAAATTGGTAATGGCATTAAAACAGGAGTCTCTTTTGTAGCATAACCGAACATTAGACCTTGATCCCCTGCTCCGATTTCACCATCAGCTCTATCAACACCTTGATTAATATCTGGAGACTGCTCACCAATTCCATTTAAAACCGCACCGCTTCGATAGTCAAAACCGTATTCGGAATTCGTATATCCGATTTCTTTAACAACATTTCTAACAATATCTTGCATTGGAGTATAAGCATTTGTTTTTAATTCACCTGCAATTACACAAAATCCATTTGAAAGTAGTGTTTCACAAGCAACTCGAGCATTTTTGTCTTTGCTAATAATATCGTCAAGAATGGCATCACTGATTTGGTCAGCCATTTTGTCAGGATGTCCCTCTGTTACAGATTCAGAAGTAAAAAGATAACTTTTTGACAATTCTTTTCCTAATTTTATAATTCACAATAGTCTATCAAAAAAAATCAAAAAACTATTTTGAAATGATTTTCAGAGCTTCACTTAATTAAATTATAAAAACTTGTTTTAGGTAGAATTCCAAACATCAAATTTGAAATAAAAGGTTATTTTTGTTAGAGAATTTATCTACTCAACAGAGGCTACTTTTAGCAACAGGACTCTCTGTAATATTTTTTGTCATATATTCAGCAATATTTCCACCGCAAAAAACGGAAATTACTGAAACAAACAAGACAAAATCTGAAAATCAAGCTCCAAATTTAGCGAATAACGGTGAAGTTCTAACTCCAACAGCTCCTACCTCATCGCCAATTTCAACAAACAATATTTCTACTGAAGACAAACTTGTTACAGTTAAAAGCAAAGATTTTATCTTAACAATCGATAATTTTGGTCGGATTTCAACAAAAACACTGCTTGGTGAAAAGTATAAAAACGACAAAGGTGTTCAAGCACAACTTGTTACGAAATTTTCTCCAAAACCGTTAGAAATTCGTTTTGAAGATGTTGATTTAAATCTACTCGCTTTTAAAAATGAGTATAAATCAGACAAAATGGCAATTGATGTTTCACACACTCCGCAAAAAGTTGTTCTTACTCAAGTTCTCGATGAGGTCATCGTTACAAAAAAATTAACTTTTTATCCAGCAGGAAATTATGATGTGAAAATTGAAGTTACAGGCGGAAAAAGATTCTTTGTCTCAAACGGTATGCGACCTGATGTAAATGAGTTCGGTTTTGTTGTTCAGGGTGCAATGGTAAAAGTTGGTGATCAAATCACAATTATTGAAGACGAAGATGCTCGTGGAACTTCAATTTTTCGTGATGTAATGTTTCTCTCTTCTTTTGATAGATACTATGCCTCTATCTTTTATAATTTAGCTCCTACTCAAAATATTGTTATTGAAGGTGATAAATTTGAAAATCCAATGGTTTTTGTTGAAGGACTCCAACAAGTAAATTTTTCCGCTTATCTTGGTGCAAAAGATTTTGAAATTCTTGAGAGTCTAAATCCTAAATTGACTGATGCAATTGAGTATGGTGTAATCACTCTTATTGCTGAACCAATTTTCTATATTTTAAAAGAGTTTTATGCAATTTTTGGAAACTGGGGTTGGGCAATTGTTGCAATGACTCTGCTTATTCGACTTTTCCTCTATCCGCTAACTTACAAAGGTATGTTGTCGATGCAAAAGTTGAAAGAGATTGCTCCAGAAATGAAAGAGCTTCAGCGAAAATATAAAGGCAATCCGCAACAGCTACAAGCAAAAATGATGGAACTTTATAAGAAAAGAGGTGCAAATCCTATTGGTGGTTGTTTCCCTCTTCTTCTTCAAATTCCTATTTTCTTTGCAATTTATCGAGTTCTTGTAAATGCAGTTGAGTTGCAGGGAGCAGAATGGATTTTATGGGTTGATGACCTTGCAAAAATGGACCCTTATTTTATTCTTCCAATTCTTATGGGTGCTTCAATGTTCTGGCAACAGCATGTAACACCAAGCAATTTTACAGACCCAATGCAAGAGAAGATTTTTAAATTCTTACCTATTATCTTTACATTCTTCTTTATCACTTTCCCAGCTGGTTTAACACTTTATTGGTTTGTAAATAACTTGTTCTCAATTGGTCAGCAATATATTGTAAATTTCCAATTTGCTAAAATAAAAGCAAAAAAAGAGGCAGAAGAGCAAAAATGATAAAAGTTGAGGCATCAGATTTAGAGGGTGCAATTTTAGAGGCATCGAACCGTCTAGGTTGTTCCTATAATGATGTCGATTACTATGTTTTACAAGACCCCTCGACTCTGTTTGGGGTTAGAAAACGAAATGCTATCATCGTAGCTTCGATCAAAATTTCATCACTTATTGACGGTTTTTCTGAGGAACTAGAAAAAAATGAGAATAGTGATGAGAAAGATTCTTTTATAAAAAAAATATCTGACAAACTCGGTTTTGACAAAAAGAGTGAGTATCTACCGCAAATTCGTGAAGATATAAATCGCCTTTTTAAAGACCGATGTTTTGAAGTTGATACGATTGCTGTTTCACTCTTAAATAATGAGACTGTTTTTATTTATATCGATGGAAAAGATGCTCCACTCTTAATTGGTAGAGAAGGGTATCGCTATCGAGCTATAAATTACATTTTACAAAGCTGGATAACTACAAAGTATGATTTAAAAATTCAGCTTGAAATTGGTGAATTTATAAAAAAACAGAACGAAAATGTTGAAAAATATTTAAAAAGTGAAGTTTTTGAAGAAGTTGATAAAAAAGGATTTTTTAAAACAAAAATTCTTGATGATGTTCTTGTAAAACTTGCAATTAAAAAATTACGAGAAAAATATAAAAATAAATATGTAAAAATTCGTAATACTCAAGACGGTAGTAAGTTTATAGTTATTGACGAATTCTTTACTAAAAAATCGTAGTATTAGAGATAGAAAAATTCTCTTTTGATAAAATTTCGCAATTAGAATCGGCAATTTTTTGTGTTTTTCTAACAAAAATCCTATGAAAGTTGTTTTATGCTTATTAAGTTTCTCTTGATTTTTCTCTCAGCTACTACCCTTATTTTCTCAAAATCTTCTTTGAAAGATGTTGATTCAAAACTAAAGAAATACAATTCTGAATTAGCTGAAGTTTCGCAAAGACTCAAAAAAGAGGAGAGAGACCTTGTTGATTTAAAAGAGGAGCTAAAAAAACTACAAGCTGAAATTACAAGAGGTAGAAGCAAATTTAATAAAGAGAAAAAAGAGCTTGAAAAGTATTCTAAAGATAAGGACTCACTTTTTCAAAAACAGTTAGCTGTTAGAAAAATGGCAATTGAGACGAGTGCAAAACTTGTTTCTCTATCTGTTGTTCTTGAAGAGGGACAATCTGCAACTTTAGACTCCGTAATTCTTGATGAGGCATTTAAGACTCTTTTTAAACAGAAAAGTGGTGAGCTTGAGAAAATAACAGAGAATCTTTCAAAAAGACAAGAAGCGATTGGAAATCTTGAAAAAGTTGTTGGTGAATTACAAAGTGGGATTCATACAGTTGAACAAAAAAGAGATGCTGTATTAAAAAAGAAGAAAGAACTCGCTTATAGAGTTGGAAAACTCAAAAAAGATAAAGAGAACTATTTCCATAGAATTAAAGAGATTGAGAAAGAGCAGAAACGAATTCGTGCCGAAATTGATAAAGCAACAAGATTACAAAAAGAGAAAGAGAATAGAAAGACCTCATCGAGTTCATCTAAATATCAAGTAAAAAAAATAGATAGTAGCTATCAAAAAGAGCAAGTTAGAAGATACAGAAAGAAAAAGACAATTTCTCCACTTGATGGCTATGAAGTTATAAAAACTTTTGGAACTTACAAAGACCCAATTTACAAAATAAAACTTTTTAACTCCTATATTCTTTTACAACCAAGAGTTCCAAATGCAAAAGTTCGGAATATTTTCAATGGAAAAGTCTCACTTGTAAAAGACGATGCAATTTTTGGAAAACTTGTTGTTGTTGAACACTACAACGGTTTGCAAACAGTCTATGCACACTTGAGTAAGTTTGCTCCAAATATAGAGACTGGAAAGAAAATTAAAAAAGGTGCTTTAATTGGGAGAGTAAATCAAGATTTGTATCTTGAAATTATGGAAGGAAGATTTCATATAAATCCCCTCCAAGTTATTGAGTGATTTTATCGATTTTGAAGTTTTAAAAACTCTTCAACAACACGAAAAGAGCCAAAAACAAGATACCTCTTTTTTTGTTCTATACTTTTAAAATCTTTAAAAGAGTAATTCAGTTCAGAGAGTCTATTTTTTAAAATTGCTTTTTCAACAACTCTCTCGTCATAAAAATTCAATATCTCAGCTTTATCAGTTTTTTTTCGGAAAATTTCTAAAATTCTACTAAAGTTTTTATCAGCAAAAGAGTTGTAAATAAGAGTGAAATCATCCCATTTCAGATTTTGAGAGACTCGTTCCGCAGAGAGTGGATTGTGTCCCACATCAAGAATTATATTTTCTGAAAATTGCTGAAAACGACCATTGGGGATTTCTAAATCATCAAGTTCAAATTCCATCCAAATATTTAAGATTTGTAGGACTTTTTTTGCTGTTAATAAGTTTTCTCTTAAATAATTAGTTTCTCGTTCTGTAAGAATGTGTAATTTCGAGTTTCTATTTTCAGAAATCTCTTTTGCAATTTCAACAACTTCACTATTTTTTTGAGGTGCAAGAACTGTTTCACTGCTCATTGCATTTAATTTAGTTCTTGCAATTTCTTCGATTGTATTTCCAAGAAAATCTGTGTGATCAAAATCGATAGGAGTGAAAACAGAAATCTCTTTTGGAAAAACGGCTGTTGCATCAAACTCGCCACCAAGACCTGCTTCTAAAACAAGAAAATCACAATTTTGATAAAGTGGAAGAGTTAGGAGAGTTGTGTATTCAAAATAGCTAACACTTTCAGCAATCTCTTTCGGTAATTTAGCGATGAGGTCAGAGTGTGCATTTTCCAAAACCTCATCGCTAATATTCATTCCATTTTTCCAAAACCGCTCATTTAATTCTAAAATATGCGGAGAAGTGTAGTGTCCAACATCGCAACCATTTTTAGTAATTGCTGATGCAATAAGTCTGCCTGTTGAACCTTTTCCATTTGTTCCTAAAACATGAACTATTTTGGGAATTTTGTAGAATTTTTTTACACTCTCAAAAGCTCTCGGCATTCGAGACAAATCAATCTCTTTAAAAGCTAATGGTTTTTTTGAAAGAAAATCTTCTAAGCTCAACTCTCTTCTGTCTCGCTCTTTTTTGCCATTTTAAGAGCAAATTCAACTTCTCTCTTTGAAATATTTGTCTCTCGAACAATATCATCAACAGAGTAACCTTGTTTGCTAAAAGTTAGGATTTTTTGAGAATTATCTACGGAACTATTTCTTTCAAGAACAGCACTTTTCATTCCACTTTCAAGAAGATGAACCCTTTTATCAATATCTTTAAGAGAATTTACTTCGACCATAAGTTTATCAATTGCATCTTTTACAGCTTCAACATCTTCACCATATCCAAGAGTTTTTTGTTCTAATTCTGCATCGACATAGTTTCCAACTT
This sequence comes from Thiovulum sp. ES, assembly GCA_000276965.1. Lineage (NCBI taxonomy): Bacteria > Pseudomonadati > Campylobacterota > Epsilonproteobacteria > Campylobacterales > Sulfurimonadaceae > Thiovulum > Thiovulum sp. ES. The sequence continues at coordinate 13,751 of AKKQ01000024.1, forward strand.
CGACAGAAATTTCCTCTTTATGTTTTGCAAGTTCTTTTGAAAAATTCTTATTTATTATATGAAGTTGCCGACTCATTGAATCTGACTTTGTTGCAAGAATTTTGAATTTCCGATTAAAATCCTGTTCTCTAATATAAATATAAATAATGAGTAAAATTATTATTATTCCTAGAATGATTATAAAAAGTTCTGAAAGCACTATTTTTTCCTTTCTCGTATCATGATTCTTTCTCTAGCTCTAAAATAAGTTGCCCAATCGTTCTCATCTCGGTTATGTATTTCTGTAATTTCTGCTAACTGAGAATCAGTTGCTTTGAAAAAAATTGGTAACTCTCTTTGTGGATATGTTATCATATTTATTCGACCGTAGTAGCTTTTTCCAGAAACAAGATTTGCCTCTTTTAATTCAAAATTGTGAAAACCAATCTTCTCAATTTTCGCATCAGTCGATAGTGGTAAAAGTCTTTTTTCGCCTTTTGCGATAATCTTTTCAAGCTTATCAATTTTTCTATATAGTTCAACAAGTAAATTCAAAACAGCTTCGTCAGTCTCAGCTGTTGCACCTCTTGCTTTTTGCATTTTCATCCAATGCCCAATCGCATCAGAATCGATTTCACTAAGAGATTGAAACTCCCTTTTGAAATCTTCTAGTCTCTCCTCAGAGACCTCTTCAATTTGAAGAGAGAGAGGAGCTTCAACAAGGTAAGGCTTTTCCAAATTTATCTCCAAAAATTTCTAAACAAAATATTATCAAAAAGGAATTTTAATAAATATTTAGAATTTTGAAACTCGGAAACTGATACTCACATCAGTCCAAGTTTTTCCATCATGAAGAATATAGCAGTGAGAATTTACCGAATGTAGAGATTTCATCATGTCGAAGTCAGACAATTCAATTACACCCTTTGCGACGACCTCATCGCCCTCTTCTGATTTTTCCATCTCAACAACTTGCTTAATTCCATTCATCTCAATTTCAACATAAATTTTGTCGTTTTTAACTTCTAAAACTTTTGCGAGGATGTGATCCACTTTTTGAATTTTCCAAAAAGCATTTACAAGTGTGAAATCACGACCAGCATGTCCAGAGTTTATAGAATCTGTTGCAATTTCCACACTTAAATTTCCGAGTCTGTTCCCAACAGTTTTAACTGTATCAAAAGTTCCAGAAACTCCAATTTTTTTATGTGTTTTAAATGCTGTCCAGAAAACTTCTGTTTCTAGTGAAAAAAGTGCCGAAAAAGTGAAGAGTGAGAGAAATAATAGTTTCATAAAAATCCTTATTTTTGAATTGTGTCTTTTCGATCTGGGCTTGTCGAAATTAGTGAAAATGGAGTTTCAACAAGTTTTTCTAACTCAGAAATATATGTTTTTGCATTTTCTGGTAAGTCTTCAAATTTCTCAATTCCCTCAACAGTTTCCCAACCATCAAATTCAATATAAGTCGGTTTCGCCTCCTCTAAATCAAAAGGAACATAATCAATTTTTTCGCCATTCACTTCATAACCTGTGCAAACTTTAATTTTTTCAAAACCATCAAGAACATCAAGTTTCATAAGTGCGAGAGATGTGCATCCATTTAATCGACAAGCATTTTTTACCGCAACAGCATCGAACCAACCACATCTTCGCGATCGTCCTGTTGTTGTTCCAAATTCATGACCTTGCTGTCTCAATTTTTCACCATCATCGCCAAAATCTTCAGTTGGGAATGGTCCATTTCCTACTCGTGTTGTGTAAGCTTTTACAATTCCAACAATATTTCCAATATCTTTTGGACTCAATCCTGTTCCAATTGAAGCACCTGCCGAAATTGTGGAAGATGAAGTAACAAAAGGGTAAGTTCCATGATCGATATCAAGAAGTGTTCCTTGTGCACCTTCAAGTAGAACTTTTTTGCCATTCTCAATTGCATTCCAAAGATATTCACGAGTATTTGCAATAAATGGTAAGAGTTTGTCTGCAAAATCTTGTAGAGTTGTTTTAAGAGAATCTCTATCAATTTCAATTTCGAGAGATTTAAAAATAGGTTCATTCTGTTTTAGATACTCGATGAGGTTCGTAGTTAGCTTTTCTACATTTCTCAATTCACCAATTCTGAAACCGCTTCTTGAAATTTTGTCAGAATAAGAAGGTCCAATTCCTCGACCAGTTGTTCCAATCGCATTTTTCCCTCGCAACTTCTCTTTTGCTGTGTCAAGAAGTGTGTGATGTTCTAAAATCATGTGAGCCGATTCGCTGATGAAAAGTCGTCCCTCTAAATTTTGGAATTGACTCATCTCCTTAATTAGAGCTTCTGGACTAATAACAACTCCATTTCCAATCACATTCACTGCTTTTGGATTTAGGATTCCTGATGGAATTAAGTGGAGAGCATATTTTTGTCCTTCAACAACAATTGTGTGTCCTGCATTGTGTCCGCCTTGATACCTAACGACAATGTCGTAATTTTGGGCGAATAGATCAACTATTTTCCCTTTTCCTTCATCGCCCCATTGAATACCAACAACTAAATCAGCTAAATTTTTACTATTTGACATTTTTTATATATTTCCATTCTTGAATTAACTATTAAAATTCTATCAAAAGTGGAGATTGTCGGAGAAAATCCGACAGGGAAAAGAGAGCTATTTTTTAAAGATGTTGCTTAAAATCTCGAAACTGTTTTTGGAAATTGTGTTGCTGTTTAAAAAATCAGAAATTTCATTTTTCAAAAGTTCCTTTTTTCCGCTACTCAATTTTGGATAAATATTGAAACTTTCGCAAAGTCGCGATGCAACATTTGGATTTATTCCATCAACTTTTTGTAGTTCTCTAACAAAAAGCTTGATTCCATTTTCAGTAAAAAGATATTTGTAATTTCGACCAAAACTACCAAGTAGACCACGAACTAAATTTGGAACTTTATAATCAAAAAGTTCAGATTTTAAAATTTCTTCGATTTTTGGAATAGGATTTTCACGAATTTCTCCACCAACTATTCTAAAATATTTTGAAATCATGTCTGTGTCATCACTGAATTTTTGGAGATAATCCGCAAAAATTTCCGAATTGTTTGCAACTTTCATCGCTACCATTTTTTCAGTCATTGTTTGCAAATTCCAATAGATTTCAGAAGCACGACTTTTTGGTAAATACTCAATAATTGCACATTTTAAAGCACGATTTCCAATTGCTTCATTGCTTAAATTGGTCTGTTCAGTTTGTGGAATTGCACTTAAAAAGTTTTCGACCTCATCGCTAAAAGCAGAGTAGAATGATTCTTTTATTTTTTCATAAATAAGATAAGTCTCTTCCAAATTTATCGATTCCAATTTTGAAAAAATATTTTCGATTTCAGGAAAAGCTAACATTTTTGCATGAAAAGAGCTTTCAAATTTTTCTTCTAATAAAATATCTTTTAAAATATAAATTGTAGAAATCAAAAGATTTTCAATATATTTTCCGAGAATTTCATCATTTTCCAATTTTTTTCGTGCAATTGTTGGTTGTAAATTTAAGAGTGCATCAACTAAAATTTCCTCTTTACTCGCATATTTTGAGATGTTTTTTCCGTGTTTTAGTTGAAAATGGTGAAATTCACTATCTCGGAATTTTGAAATTATCGGTGTCGATGAGGTGTCAAAAGTTGGGACAGCTTTCTCTTTCAACTCAATTTCTAAACTTTTGCTTCTCAAAATTGCCGTCTCACTTTTTCCATTTAAAGAGATTTCAATCGGAATTGGGGCTTTGTGTTCAGAAAGTCGGTCAATATGAATTTTGCCTTTTAACGAATAAATCTCAATTTTTGGAGTTCCTTTTTCCCGATACCAGAGATGGAAATCCGACAAGTCAATTTCTGGATTTGAATCAATCATCGCATTTAAAAACTCTTCAACTCGAACAGCCTGACCGTCGTGTCGCTCAAAATATAGTTTCATTCCCCGCTGAAAACCACTTTCCCCAATTATTTTGTGCAGACTCCGAATTACTTCCGCACCTTTTTCATAAACTGTAAAAGTGTAAAAATTATCAATTTCCAAATATTCAGTCGGCTGAATTGGGTGTGAATTTGGCGAAGAATCTTCGGTGAATTGGAATTTGTGCAGTCGAGCAATATCTGAAATTCTTTGAACTTCAAAACCTCGAATATCTTCAGAAAATAGCTGATCTCGAAAAACTGTCAATCCCTCTTTTAAAGTTAGCTGAAACCAATCCCGAAGTGTTACACGATTTCCCGTCCAATTGTGAAAATATTCGTGGGCAATCACCGACTCAATATTCAAATAGTCTCCATCGGTCGATTTTTCAGAATCGGAAAGCAAATAGGCACTATTGAAAATATTCAAGCCCTTATTTTCCATTGCTCCCATGTTGAAAGAACTCACTGCGACAACTTGGTAAATATCTAAATCATATTCGAGTCCAAATCGCTCTTCGTCCCATTTCATAGCTTTTTGCAAGGAATCGAGAGCAAATTTTGCATCTTTTGCTCGATTTGGATCAGTGTAAAAATGCAATTCAACTTTTCGCCCACTTTTTGTAACAAACTCACCTTTTAAAAGGTCTAAATCTCCGCCAACAAGTGCAAAAAGATAGGCAGGTTTTTTATGCGGGTCTCTCCAAATTGCAAAATGTTTTCCATTTTCCAAATCACCACTTTCAACTAAATTGCCGTTTGAAAGTAAGTTTGGAAACTCTTTTTTGTCTGCCACAATTTTTGTTGTAAATTTTGTCATCACATCTGGGCGATCAGGAAATGGAACTATTCTCCGAAATCCCTCCGCTTCATTTTGGGTAACAAGAATTTCTCCAGATTTGTAAAGCCCAGAAAGTTCTGTATTTTTTTCTGGATATATTTCTGCTTTTACGGAAACTCTCAAATTTGTTCGATGAGGTTCAAACTCAATTTTCTTGCTAAATTGCAAAACCTCATCGTCAATTTTAAATTCTAAAATTTTTCCGTGCTTTTCCCAGTTTAAAACAATTTCGCCGTCGATTTCTGAAAAATTCATTTCTGCTGAAACTACTGTTTTTTCAAAATCTAATTGAAATTCCAAATTCACAAAATCCAATTTATATGGAGCTTCTTGAAAATTCTCTAATCTATTTTTCAAATTTGCCTCCTATATTTTTGATGGAAAAGTCATTTTTTCACAAATAACACTATTTGTTTTTTCATCAAGATATTTAATATAAAAACTTTTTCCAAGAGCCTCTTTTGAATAGTTTATGTATCCAATTTTTTGAAAACTGTTTTTGTTGAAAATATCCATTTGTCCAATTTTTCCGCTTGTTACATTAACATAGTCATCAGGCTTGTAATAGAGATTTATTCTTGAGTAGGCATCTGAAATATATTTGATTGGATAAGTCTCTTGTGGATAAATATTGTACGAAACCACAGAAATATTCAAATCTGATGCAGGAACAGTTGAACCGCTTAAGTTTGTATCGTAAATTGATTCGTATTGGTATAAATTGATATTTCCACAACTGTTTTCAGATAAATCTATCACTGTTCCAGATTTTGGAACAAGATGAATTAGGATTGTCTCATCACCTTTTTTTGTGTCATCTTCATTTCCTGTTATTGAAACTTCTAAATATCCTGCATTCGTGCTTTGTGGTGTAACATAAACTCCATAAGTTGCCCCGTTTTTAGACGCTGTGCTACTAAAACTTGAAAGTCCAGCCGTTTCAACTGTAAATCCACTCAATGGATCAAACTCAAAATCTAAACTTACTCCATCTCTAAAACCTTCAGCATAAATTGGAATAAGTCTCTTTTCTCCAACAATCAACTGAACTTCTGGTTCGATTCCACTTTTTAATGGAACTCCATCAACTGCCATATTTACAACTGGAGAACTCACATTAACTTTTACTGTTGCAACATCTGAATATCCTGCATTTTCAACAAGCATATAGAAATTTTCAATTCCTGTGGTGTTTTCATTTGCTGTTATTGTCGCTTGAAAATGTGTATTATTTTTATCTCGAATTGAAACCGTAAAAAGCTCTGGAATTCCAACAACTGACGGATAAAGATTATCATCAAAATTCTCTAATCCAATTTCATCAGCAAAGAAATCAACAACAACAGATTCTCCATAAATTAAATTTAATTCGCTTTGAGAAGAGTCTAAAAGCTCTAAATCAAATCTATATTTTGGATCACCTTTAGGCTCTTCAATTTCAACTTCTGTTGTATTGTCTTCAGTTGTGTTTGTCTCTTCATAAGTAATTACAAGTTTATTTCCTGCAAGGTCTCTATAGTCTTTTACATTTATATCAATCTTGTATTCAACATTACTTTCAACAGTTTCTAAGTCATCAGTTGAAACTCGATTTGCCGTTAAAACAAGAGTATCTGTAAGAGTTCCATAAAATGGATAGACAAGCGGATTTTCTGTGCTTAAAACCTCATCGGGATTTGATTCAAGTGTCCAAGAGTAACGAACACTTTCCGTTTCAACTCTCTGCTTACAAACAGTCTCATCATATTTAACTTCAAGCGAACTTACAAGTTGCGGAGATGGATCGTCATGTTCAATATAGTATTCTCGGAACTCTTCAAACTCTCTATTTTCATGAAGAGTTAAAAAATTATCAAAATTATCTAAACTATTTCTGTTATATTTTGTTGTAAGATTTTCAAGCAGGGATTCCATATTTTCATCTGGACGAATTTTTAAAAGTTTCCAAAACTTCTCATTAATTCTTGTATATTTTAAAACCTCTTCATTTTCTTCAACTTCTTCACTTTCGTTTGTCTCTGTAACATTTAAATCTGGTAAATCGTAATAAATTTCTAATAAATCATAAATTGTGTTTCCACTTGTTGAAAAAGTCTCTAAAAATTTCTGAAATTTAGGGTCTTTTAATTTCGCGACAAAAGAGTGTAAATTATCTTTTAATAAATCAGTTGTTGCACCAAATTTAGAGTAATAATAATCTTCATTTGCAGTAAATTCTCGTTCAGAAGAATTAAAATCAGAAAGCATTGTTGAAGGTTCATTTACAATAAATTCAAGAAAAGTTGGAAAACTATCTATTTTTAAGTCGTATCTATTTAAAATTGCGATTAAAGTTACATTGTAATCACTACGACGATTGTCACCATAAAAACTCTCAAAAGCTACAAAAAGGCTTTTTGTTCCAACAAAATAGTCAAGCATTTGTTGAAAACCATCTCCATAAAGAACAGCATCCAGCTCTTTAAAATCTAAATCATCGTAATATTCAGATTGCAATTCTCCAAAAATTGATTCCCAAGAATCATTTATATCAGTTGCCATAAGTCTTGAAAAATTTTCATCGAGGCTATTTTTTAATGCAATAATTGTCTTATTCACTTCAATGTAATCGCCATAATTGTTTATATACTCGCCATCATAAATTGCTTCATAATAATGTAAAAGAAGATTCTCATAAGTTTGATCAGAAAATTTAAAATCTGAAAGAGTTTCAAAATCATTTTCACAACCCCATTCACCAAATCTTGGAAAATCTCCGTAAATAAGAGCTTTTGCTTCTAGTTTATCTTCATAGAAAGTAACATATATTTTCTCTTCAATTGGAGCAAGAGAGATTTCAGCTTCATCACGAGGAGAAAAGAGGGAGAAAAGAGAAATTGTTTGATCACCTAAAGAATTGGAGATTACGAACTGATTTTTATTGTAAATAATGTTTCCCAAATCACCAGAAAATCCAATTTTTATCTCAACGGAATCATTTACAATTTCAGAAAAGTCAATATCACCTTCGATAGAGCCATCATCTTTTTTTGTTCCATCAATTGCTTCAAAACCGACTTCACTCACTTTTGCCATTTCTGGATCGGGAATTACTTTCCATGTTATAAAATCAGCATTTGGATTTGATACTTTAAAAGTTAGATTTGTTGTTCCACCACCATCAGACTCAACAGCACTTTCAAGAAAAGGAACAGCGATAACATCATTTTCGGTAGAGACACTTATTGGGATAATTAGCGATGAGGTCGTTTTTGAGAAACTTTTTGTAACTTCACCTTCAAGGATTTTAAACCCTTCAGAATCTTTTGCTTCTGCAAGAAAAGTTATCTGCTTATCAACAGGAATATCGTAAAGTGAAATTCTCCAACCAGCCTCATCACTCTCAAAAGGTTCATTTTTGTAATATGATTTTTCAGAATCAAAAACGGTGATTGTAATTGTGTCAATATCGGTAGAAGTTACTCGTTTAATTGATTTTGTTGGAAGCTCGATCTCTGTTATTAAATCTATTGTTTCTGTTTCACTGTTTCCGTTTTGACAGCCCGAAAACAGGAATACAAAAAGTAGTGTCGAAAAAATCTCTCTCATTAATTTCCTTAAAGTGCAAAATATTTAGTTTAAATCGTCTATTTCCAAATTTAAATTTACAAGGAAAAAATGAGTCGGAGAGAATCCGACTATAAAATTTAAAAATCAATCAAGATAAATCCAAAAACCCTCGTCTGCTTTAATTTCTGTAAAAGTTGTCAAATTTCTTCTATCAAAAAATTCTTGATCAAATCCTTTTTCAGAATTTCCTGCAAGTTCCCAATCTGCTCCTACAAATTTATAAAGAATTGCGATATTTTCATTTTCAGAAATGATTTCAGAAACTGTTTTTTCACAAGAACCGAGAAGATGCCAACCAGAATCTAAAATTGCAAAATCTGGACAAGTTGCTGAATTCCCAGAAACTGTAATTGAACTACTTTCACTTTGATAAAACCAATATCCAGATTCCGAATCAAAAGTTGAAAAAGTTTGATAATTTGAGTCGTCATAATTTCCATTTTGCCAAACAACCCAATCATTTCCTTCAAATTTAAATACAAATTGAGTTTTATCTGAAAGTGTTGAAATTTCTGGATTTGAATCTGATGGATTTGAAATCAAATTCCATTGCGAATTTAGTGAAATTGTGAAATCTATATTTGGATTTGAAGAAACAGTTTGAATTTCTGGAAAGATTTCAAGGAGTCTAGTAATGTCTGTGTCAAAATTTTCGCAACTAACTGAAATAGAATAAGCAGTTTTGCTTGAATCAAAAGGATAGTAATATCCGCTACTTTTATCGTCAAGTGAGACATTTATTTTGTAAAGTTTATAGTCTGCTGAAAGAGTTCTTTGTGAATTTCCCCAATCTGAAACAAGATTTCCATCGCTATCTGTGATAGAGAAATATCCGTAGCTATTTTTGATTGTGCATTTCCCATCTAAAACAACTTCATGAGAATAAATATCTGTTCCATTTTTATAATTTCCACCAATATTTGCATTTTCTCCAAGTGCCAAATCGCTATCAAGTGTTATAACTTTAAAAGTCTTTTCAGCAGTTGTGTCAAATCGCCCATCTAATTTGACTGTAATATCTACAATTTTATTTGTCTCAATTGGTGAAAGTGTCAAAATATTTCTGTTTAAGTTTTTGTTCAAAACAGAATCTGCAGTTTCAATAGAAGTTGTAAAATCATCTCCATTTGCATCATAGATATTCAATAAAATATCTGTCGGTTTTGAAATGATTCTGTCTGGTAAATCTGTATCGATTTCTGGAATTGAGTCGTATCCAATTCTCACGGCAAAAGCTTCACTAGAATTTAGTTCATTTCCAATTAATTGGACTTCATAATCTTTGCTTCCTGTGTAGTAATAGCTACCTGCTGAGTTTTGTCGAGAAAAAACAACTCGATATTTTCCAGCTTCCAAATCAGTTGCAACTAAATTATCTAATTGAGATTCCATAAGCAAATCACTACCGCCAAAATTGTTATATTTGTAAAGTGCCAAATTGTAATATTGGCTTGTTCGCACAATTGAAAAATTGCCTTCTAAAAATATGTCATATTTATCAATATCTAAATCATCATACAAATTGCCTTTAATAGTTTTTATAGATGGCAAATTCTCTTCAATTTCAGATGGATTGACCTCATCGGTTGTTATTGTCAAATCATAATTTCCTGAAGTAAAGCTTGGATAATAAGTTCCTGTGCTAGATGAATTAGAAAGTTTGATTTTATATTTTCCAGTTTCTATATTTGTAGAAATATCGTTTGTCATACTTTCAGAGATTAAATCCCCATCAAATGTGTAGAGTGCAATATTAAAATATCTGTTTGTTCGTGTAATTTCAATGTTTCCTGAAAGATAAACTATAAATTCATCAACATCGCTTGTAGAAGACAATTCTCCAACCAAATTCATATTTGAATCTGTTGTGTAACTTTCTATATCTGTCTCTTCTAAAGTATCATTAACATAATTGGACATAGTCTCATTTTCTTCAAGATTTACAAAGCAGTCTCCAGCTTCTTCAGAGCAAGGTTTTATGTCATACTGAATTGATAAATCATTGTAAGTTGCTTGAGGATATTCACTAGAAATATCTTCATCTAAATTATAAAAATCGTCTTGATAACCGCCCCAGCCCATATTTAAATGAACAAATTTCCCACTTTCATCAGTTTGGTATCCATCAGCAACAACCATATGACCCGGAATTGAAAGAAGAACAGGCAATTCAGAATCTATTTGAGTTTTTATAATTTCAAACATTTCAGCAAAAGTGTGAGAATTTCCGTCCGCATATTTGAAATTCCGAGAATATTGCAATTTTCTGTGAAGATTATAGAGTTTTGCACTTGCTGCGGTATTATTTATTCCAATTTCAACAGCTTCATTAAGAACTGCTAAATCTCGCATAAGAAGAGCGACCTCATCGGCACTACTCTCATTGTAATCGCTACTAAAATTATCGGGCATGATATTCCAATTATAGTTTCTACTATAAACAGCTCTCATTGTTTCAGTTCGGTCAAGACCATTATATTGATTATAAATTTTTGCATCAAATGAGTTTGTTTTTCGCCCAAAATCTGGATATCCGTGATAGTTCAAAACCTGAGCCATTGCAGTTTGCACACAACCTGTAAGAGTGTTTTCACCATCAACTTCAGGCATAAATTTATTATATGGATAACCCTGATCCCAAGTTGTAGAGAGTAGATTTGTATTTGGAGTGTATGTATTCAAAGTTCGCGATGAGGTCTCATAATTTTTGAGAAAATCCCACCGTTCTGAAATTCGAGAATCCGTAGCTCTTGCTAAACCATTTTTATAAAAACCTGCCAAGCTATTTGCTAAATGTTCCCGATATAAATCTGGTATTTCTGGACTTTTGAAAGAGAATGCTTTAATTGGTGAAGCATTTTGAGAAGTTGGAACAACAATGTATCCACCATTTGAGAGATAGAAAATGTTTCCAACTGCTAAACCATCTTTTTCGATAGTTTCGCTTTTGGTAATTTCCTTATCTATGCCTTTAAATTGTAGAAAATTTTCGGCGACCGTTTGGAACTCGTTTCCCCAAAGAGAAATCGAAAATAGCAAAAAAAGAATTGCTTTCTATAAAAAACCTTATAAATTAATTTACTAAAATAAATCGATTTTAAAACTATTTT
>AKKQ01000025.1 GCA_000276965.1 Thiovulum sp. ES
AGGTTTTAGTAACTCTCCTATTTTTGATAATTTTCTTATAATGTGCAAAAAGATGACACTACTTAATTTAATTGAAATTTCAAAACAATATGACATAAAAAAGATTTTAGATTCGATTTCGTTTGCATTGAACGAGGGCGATCGAATTTCGATAATTGGAAAAAACGGGGCGGGAAAATCTACAATTATGAGAATAGTTGCAGGTGAAGAGAATCCAGATAGCGGTGAAAAAATTGTTTCAAACGGTATTGAGATAAAAATGTTGCCACAAAATCCAACTTTTCCTGACGGTATTTCAGTCCGAGAAGCTATTGAGATTTCACTTGTGGAAATCCAAAAAGTGAAAAAAGAGTTTGATGAGGTTACTTTAAAACTTGCTGAAGATTTTGAGAATTCAGAACTTTTAAATTTACATGCAAAACTCTCTTCATTTTTGGATCATTATTCTGCTTGGAATTTAGATGATAAAGTTGAACGAATTTTAAATGAGTTTAAGTTGAAAGATATGGAAAATCGAAGTGTTCAAACTCTTTCGGGTGGTGAAATTCGGAGAGTTGCTCTTGCAGGACTTTTGCTACAAAAACCAGATATTTTGCTTCTTGACGAACCGACAAACCACTTAGATGTTTATATGGTGGAGTTTCTTGAAGAGATGATTTTGCGAGAAAAATTCACTCTGCTTTTTATTTCACACGATAGATACTTTATTGATCAAATTGCAACTCGGACAATTGAGATTGAAGATGGAAAAGTTCGCGAATTTCGTGGCGGATATGAAAGTTATATTCAACAGAAAAACCAACTTATATTGAATATGCAAAAACAACACGAAAACTTGTTGAAATTTTTGAAACAGGAAAATGAATGGTATGCTCGTGGAGTCAAAGCACGGGTCAAGAGAAATGAGGGACGAAAAGCTAGGCTTTTAAATTTGAGAGAACAGGCAAAAAGCAACCCTTCTTTGATCCGAAAAATGCACCTTGAATTAGAAAGAGAAAAGAAAAACTTCCAGCAAGAAAAAAGTGTAAATAGACAAAAAATGCTTTTTGAACTTCACAATATTTCTAAAAGTTTGGGAAACAAGAACCTCATCGCTGATTTTACTTACCGAATTTTACAGAGAGATAGAATAGCAATTGTTGGACAAAATGGAACTGGAAAATCTACACTTTTAAAACTGCTGTTGGGAAAAATGGAAGTTGATAAAGGAAAAGTAGAACGGGGTGAATTTAAAATTGGATATTTTGACCAACATCGAGAGCTTTTAGACGACTCAAAAAATCTGATTGAAACTTTTTGTCCTTTTGGTGGCGACCGTGTTACAGTTCGTGGTAGCTCAATACATGTTTATGGATATTTGAAACAATTCTTATTTCCTCGTGAATTTCTTGATAAGAAAATTGGTGTTCTTTCAGGTGGTGAAAAAAATCGTGTCGCTCTCGCCCTCCTTTTTACAAAAGATATTGATTGCTTAATTCTTGATGAACCGACGAATGATTTGGATATTGCGACAATAAATATTCTTGAAGAACAGCTTCAAAATTTTCACGGTGCAGTTATTATTGTTTCTCACGACCGTTATTTTGTGGATAAAGTCGCAAAGAAACTTTTAATTTTTAAAGGTGCGGGTGAAATCGAAGAGTCGTATCAAGAATATACAGAGTATCTGCAAATTGAACGAGAAATTATAAATTTACAAAATCTTGAGAATGATTTTAAAGTGGAGAAAGAGAAAGAAAAAGCTAAAGAGAAGCCAAAACATAAAAAAGAGAGATTAAGTTTTGCTGAAAAGAAAATCCTCGATGAGTATCCTCCGATGATTGAAAAAATGGAAACTGAAATCGACAATTTAGAAAATTGTCTTTCAAATCCTGATTGCTATCAAAGAAAAGGACTTTCTGAAGTTTCTAAAGAGTTCGATGAGGTCAAAGAGAAATATGAGGAAATTGTTGAAAAATATCTGGAAATTGAAGAGAAAAGAGAAAATTTAGAGTAGGATTTTGTCGGAAAAAATTCCGACAATTTTTTAAAAGAGGTAATTCATTTCAACTCTGTATTCGTTGTAAGAAGTATCCGCTTTGTTATATTCTCCACCAGAATCACTGCTTACAATTCCAGTTCTAAATTTGAATTCAAAATCTGGGAGTGATTTGAACTTTTTCCACATATCGATATGAATAATATCTCGGTCGGCACTCGCTTTTGCTTTTTCATCATCAAAGTCCATTGAAGCATATCTTGCAGAAAGTTTAAAGCCTTCAACCATTCCCGCTTTTCCAAAATCATAAGTACCCTGAACCATCCAAGAAGATGTGTTTGCAACCCAGTTGTATTGTGCCATTGCACGAGTATATCCGCCAGTTGGGAAACCTCTCCACGGAGCTACGATATCCGCATCATCTGAAATTTGAGAATATCCAGCAAGAATTTTTGTCGTCTTCTTTTTATCTGCAATAACAACACGACCTGCAATTAAAGAACCGTCAAGACTTTTTGGATCAGAATATCCTAATTTATCATCACCCTCTTTCCAACTTGCTAATGCACCAGTTAAAGAAGCTCCACCAACTTCTCCACCACCGTCGTCCATTTGCATCATGTATCGAAAACCTGGAGCAACTGACCAATCACCTGCTTTAATTTTGTAATGAGCTTCTAAAACTCCTTGGCTTAAAACATCAGGAACAGTTAAGTATGAACCAACAACTTGAAGACCCGCAAATTTTGTTTCTGCTGTTCCAATAATTAAACTATGAGAAACATCATCACCGTTTGCTTTGAAATTCTCATAACTCAAACCTTTGTGAATTGCTGAGTCATCATTATTATTCCAGTTGTTTTCTTCACTATCTTTAAATGTAATAACATCGTGAGAGTGAGTGTGATCTCTCAATTTCTGAGCATTGAAATAGGCAAATTGTAAATTTGTATTTTTAATATCGCCTTTGCTTTCAACTGAAATACCATCAAAAGTGTTTGGAATCATTTTTGTATCATTCGATTTTGTGAAAACAGAGTGGAACATTTGCCGACCAGCTTTAATAGATGTTTTTACAACATCATATTGTAAGTAGCTTTCACCAAGAACAGTAATTCCCCAATCTTCACCAGATTTTACTTTGTTTCTTGAGAAAGTATCTTTTCCAGCTTTTACACTTCCAACTTCATCATTATCCATTCTGTAAAAAGGATTTTGTGAAGTATAAAGTCCAGCAGTTGCAGAAAGTCCGTTAAACTTTCCTGTTTTATAAACAATACTTCCACCTACACCAAGAGCATGATTGTCTGTCTGTTTTTCATCGTCTGACCAATCCCAATTAAAAGCATGAAATCTTAATCGACCGTAGAAAATACCTTTTTCAAACATTTCAGAAAATGAATCAACTTCTGATGGCAAAACTTTATATGTAATGTTCATGTTTCCTGCAAGTGTTCTTTTTGAAACATGTTTTTCAGGCATTTCAACTTCCGCTAAAAGTGAAGATGAAAAAATTAAAGAAGAAGTGAGTAGAGACAAGCTCAATTTATTCATAAACTTTCCTTAAAAAAATAATTTTCGTATCTTATCAAAATAAATATATTATTTTTTTAAAGTTTATTTAAATCTTTTTTAGGAATCTCTAAATTTAGAATTTTTCCTTCGGTCTCAATTTCTAAAATTAAGTTTTCATGATTCTCGGTTTTAGAAATAATTTTTGTTCTATTTTTTTCTGGAGTTTTGTCAGAGATAATTTTTCCATTTTCGATACTAATTACCCTGTTTGACAATCTTTCAACTTCTCGACGACTATGTGTAACCATAATTGTTGTTGTCTCAAATTCGTGATGTAAAAGTTTTAACTCATCTTGTAATTTTACTTGAATATCTTCATCGAGTGCTGAAAAAGGTTCGTCAAGAAGCAGAATTTTTGGGCGATTCATCAAAGCACGAGAGAGGGAAACTCGCTGTTTTTGTCCGCCACTTAAAGAGTTTGGATAGCGATTCTTTAAATTTTCCAATTCAGTAATTTTTAATAAGTGCTGTGCAAGTTGTTTATCTTTTTTGACATAAAGAAGGTTTTCCAAAACCGTCATATTTGGAAAAAGTGCATAACTTTGAAAGAGAAAACCGATGTTTCGTTTTTGTGGAGGGAGAAATCTTTTCTCATTTTGAAAAATTGTATCATCAATGCGAATTTCACCAAAGCTTTTTTCTAGTCCCGCAATTGAGCGAAGAAGTGTCGTTTTTCCGCTACCACTTTTTCCAGTAATTGCAACGAAATCACCTTTCTCTATTTCCAAAGAGATTTTAAAATTCATCTCCCCGCTACTACCGTGAAGTTTTTTGTTTATATCAATATAAATCATAATGTGAAAAATTTCGATGAGGTCGGGGGAAATCCCCGAGAATTTTTAGAAGTCTCTTTCGAGAAGTTTTGGAACTCGTAGAATTGTGATAATTCTATCGTTTTGTTTTCCAACTCCCTCAATAAGGCTCTTGTCTTGTGAAGTTGCTTCTGGTGCAGGATCGATTTTACTTTTTTCAATTCTGATAGCTTGATTCAATCTATCAATTACGAAACCAGCAGTTTCTCCATCGTCTTTAAGAACGATATATCGCATATCTTCAGTTTTGCCTTTTGCCTCAACACCAAATTTAACTCGTAAATCGATAAGAGGAATTACACTACCCCGAAGATTGAAAACACCAAGAACAAATTCAGGAGTTCTTGGAACTCTTGTATGTTCAATCGGTTTAATAATCTCTTGAATTGTAAGAATTGGAATCGCAAATTCCTCTTCACCAACAACGAAACTTACGAGTTGAAGAATCTCTTCTTCGCTGATAGTGTCAATATTTTGTTGTTCGTTTTGCTTATTTACAACTTCTTGTAGTTTTCCACTCATTTTCTACTCCAATCCCAAATTTCTTTTAACAACAGTTGCTAAATAGTCAGTTGAATATGGTTTTGTGATATATTCATTCATTCCCGCTTCAACACCTCTCATTCGATCACTTTTACTGTTTCGAGATGTAACAGCTAGTAAAGGAATGCTTTTGAATTTGTTATATTTCCGGACTTCACTTGCAAGAGTATATCCATCCATTCTAGGCATTTCAATATCAACAAGCATAGCATCTGGAGAGACTTCACCATTTTTAAGTCTTGTAAGTGCATCAACTCCATCAGTCGATTCAACAATCTTAATTCCAAGAGGATCAAGAGCTGTTCTCATGATTTTTCGATCTGTCTTACTATCATCAACAATTAAAACTGTGTAATCTTCAGGTCCGTTTTTAACCGCAGTAGGGCCTTCTGAAATTCCAATAGCAGGTGATTTAATATCTTTTGCCATGTGCATAATTGCTGCGACATCAACAATAAGTGTTACACCACCATCGCCTCGAATTGTCGCACCTGCAATTCCGTCCATACCTTTTAGATACTCACCAAGGTTTTTAATAACAATCTCTTCTTGACCAACAAGCGAATCTACAATCACACCGATTTTTGATTCAGCAAGACCAAGAACAACGACATAAGTATGATCGCTACCATCAAACACTTTATTAACATCAAACACATCAGCAAGATGAACAAGTGAAAGAACCTCATCTCTCAATCTTAGAACTTGTCTGTTTTCAACTGTATAAATTTCATCAGAAGTAATTCGGACAGTTTCAAGAACAGAAGCAAGTGGAATTGCATAATACTCTTCCTGAACACCAACGAGAAGAGCTTGAATAATCGCAAGAGTTAGAGGAATTTTCAGTTTCATAACTGTATATTGTCCAATTTCACTCTCAATATCGATAATTCCGTTTAGCTTTTCAATGTTTGTTTTAACAACATCCATTCCAACACCACGACCAGAAACATTTGTAACTTTAGCAGCTGTTGAGAAACCTGGACGGAAAATTAAGCCGAATGCCTCTTTTTCTGAAAGTGTATCTGCTTCTTTTTCAGTGATAACACCTTTTTCAATACTTTTCTCTTTAAGTGCTTCAGCATCAAGACCTTTACCATCATCCGTAATTTGAACAACGATGTGATTTCCTTCGTTGTAAGCTTTAAGACTAACAGTTCCGCCTTCTGGTTTTCCGTTACTTGTTCTTGTTGCAGGGTCTTCAATACCATGGTCGCAAGAGTTTCGGATAATATGCACAAGTGGATCACCAATCTCTTCAACAATTGATTTATCAAGTTCTGTCTCTTCACCCTCGATTTCAAGCTCAATTTTCTTTTTAAGCTCTCTCGAAAGGTCTCGAATCATTCTTGGGAATTTGTTGAAAACTTTTCCAATTGGAAGCATTCTTGTTTTCATAACCGCAATTTGAAGATCAGTCGTAACAAGTGAAATCATAGAAACAACTTGGTTTAATTCCTCAAGGAACTCTTCACCCTCGTATCTCTCCTCAACATCGTCATTGATTTTCATCAATCGGTTTTTACCAAGAACAAGCTCACCGATGAGGTTCATAAGGTGGTCAAGTCGATTTACATCTACCCGAATTGTTTGTTCAACTGCCGCAGCCTTTTTTTCTGCTGGAGGCGGAGCTTTCTTTTCAGGTGCAGGTGCTTTTTTCTCAGCAGGTGCTGGAGCTGGTTTCTTTTCAGGAACTGGAGCTGGTTTTGGCTCTTCTTTCTTATCTTCCTCTAACTCAGGAGTTTGGAATTCAATAACTTTTTCACCAGCAGCAATTTTAGCTTCTCGTTTTGCTTTATCTTGGGACTGTTTTTTATTTAAAAGTCTCTGGATTTCAGCTTCAACTTCATCTTCTGTCATGCTTGAATAGTCAAGCTCTGGTTCATCTTCTAAACCACTTGTGTATTCACTTGTCGAGTCTTCTTCAGTTTCAGAACTAGAAGTAGGTGCAGAAGGTGCAGAAGGTGCAGAATCTCCGCTTTCCGAAGCATCTCCACCATCAGAAGTAACTTTTAGTTTTTCAACAATTTCAGCAATTGCGATACCTTCTTGATCTGTTCCAGTATCTCGAATTTGCTCTAAAAGTCCTTTCATCATATCGATAGAAGGTAGAACAACATCCATAACTTCAGGTGTAACTTTTAACTCTTCTTTTCTCGCTTTGTTAAGAACATCTTCCATGTGGTGAGTAAGTTCTGTTAAAACATCAAAGTTTAAGAATGAGCTTGAACCCTTAATTGTGTGAGCAACTCGGAAAATTCTATTAAGAAGATCGAGATCATCAGGGTTGTTTTCTAATTCAACCAAATCTTGGTCAAGTTGTTCAATAAGTTCAAATGCCTCTACTAAGAAGTCTTGTAATATCTCTTGAAATTCATCCATGTTTTGAATACCTCTCTTATTGTTTTAGAATTCTTGAAACTTCTTCATAGAATTGTTTTGGATCAAATTTAACTGTATATCCTGCGCCGCCAGCTGCAATTCCTTTATCAGTAGAGCTGTCTCCACTAATTGAAGAGTTAAATAGAATTGGAATATGTTTATATCTATCATCTTTTTTAAGAGTTGAAGCAAAATGAAAACCGTCCATTCGAGGCATTTCAATGTCAGAAACAATAATTTTCAATTCACTTTTGAATCTCTCTTCACCATACTCTTTATAAAGTTCTTCAAGTTTTTCAATTCCATTCATACCATCGATAGCTTCAGTAACAGAGAAGCCCATATGTTCAATAGCAGTTTTCATAGCTCGACGAGCAGTTGAACTATCATCTAATAATAGAGCTTTACCAGAGAATTCATAACCATCTGTAATACTATCAATTTTTGTAGGTTCTTGAATAAGTCCAAGCTCTTGAACAATACTTTCAAGGTCTAAAATAAGAAGAACTGAATTATTTTCAATTCTAGTTACACCAGTAATTTTACTTTTTTCAACACCAACAGAAGAGTCTCCCGCAGATGCAAAAGATGAAGGTTCAATATCTTTCCAACTAATTCTTCTAATTCTTTTTGCTTCATGGACAATAAATCCGATAAGAATATTGTTGAACTCAGCAATAATAACTCTTACTTTTTTCAAATCAATACCATCACCAGGATTAACACCCATCCAATTTGAGAGATTTACAACAGGAATAACAACACCCCGTAAATCAAAAATACCCTCAATAAAACTAGGAACTCCAGGAAGTTCTGTTAGTTTAGGTAATCTAATAATTTCTCTAACTTTAGCAACATTGATTCCGTAAATACCCTCGTAGAGTTTTCCGCCAATATCTTTCATAATACGGAAATCTACAAGTTCTATCTCATTTGAACCAACTTTTACACCGTTATCTTTTCCAGCCATAATAATCCTTGAGATTTATATTTTTATAAAACAGACTCATCTGTTTCGATTTTACAATAAAACAACTTTATATACAAGCAAAAAATTTAAGCGAACTCTACAAGACCATCAACGGGACTAGAAGCAGTAGCATAAGGTTTTCTTGGAATTCGACCAGAAAGATATGCTAAACGACCAGCTTTAACAGCATATTTCATCGCTTCAGCCATTTTAATAGGGTCTTTTGCTTTTGCAATTGCAGTATTTGTAAGAACACCATCAGCACCTAATTCCATTGCAATAGAAGAGTCAGAAGCAGTTCCAACACCAGCATCAACAATAACTGGAACTGATACAGCATCTCGAACAAAGACTACATTATATCTATTTTGAATACCTAAACCGCTACCGATTGGAGCAGCAAGAGGCATAACAGCATGAACACCAGCATCTTCTAATTTTTTTGCCATGATTGGATCATCATTTGTATAAGCCATAATTGTGAAGCCCTCTTTTGCCAAAACTTCCGCAGCTTTTAGAGTCTCAACAACATCAGGATAAAGAGTCTTTTGAGTATCCCCAATAACTTCTAATTTAACAATATCAATTCCAGTTGCTTCACGAACAAGTCGAAAAGTTGTTATAGCTTCTTCTGCTGTAACACAACCTGCACTATTTGGAAGAATCTGAACATCTGTCCCTTTAAAATAGTCGAGAAGATTTTCTTCATTTGGATTTGTAATATTTACTCGTCTAACAGCAACTGTGATGAGGTTTGAACCACTTGAGAGAGTTGCATCTCTTGTTGTTTGGAAGTCTGGGTATTTCCCACTACCAACGATAAGACGACTGTCAAATTCATACTTACCTATTTTCAACTTATCCATTAAATCCCTTTCAAATTACTAATCAAAATTGTATCGTTTTTATGGTTTAAGCTTATTTATATTTTCGGACACAAATGACATCTCTTTTTGCCTCTGTTTTGCTATCCCAAGTATCTTTTCTTGTATCAAAATTTAGACCCCAAGCTTTTCGATAATTCTCAAAAAAGCTTGTTCCACTCCAAAATCGTCCCTCTATTTCTGATTCTCTAATAGAATAGAGTTCCCTAATTGTTGGAAGTCGCCAATCCTCGAAACCCTCTTTTTCGGAATTCAAACACAAAATTCGAGAATCTTTCCAGCTCTCTTTTCTGTTTTGAACACTCCACATAAAACCATTTTTTGAATCAGTAAAGACCTCATCGCCACTATTCTCAAGTTTGACACTTTGATAATCTGAAATTCCCCTAACACAAAAAACCCTCTTGTTTTCTTTAATGTCAAAAATCTTATCTGAACCAGTATTTAAATCAACTCCCCAAGCATAATTTTCAACTCTATCTCCACTCCAAAAATCTCGTTTTGGAAATCTAGGATTATTTTTATCTGTCTCTCTATTTTTTACATGCCACAACTCAAGAAGTGTCGGCAACCGCCAATCAGAATAATTATCTCCCTCAAATCTCTGGCAATATCTTTTTGCTTCCTCCCAATTTCCTAAAAACCTTGGTTCGGTCTCAAACATAAATTCCTGATTTTTATTTTCAATATTTTCTATCTCTATTCTATTTCCAAAATTCAATACTATCTTTTGTCCTGTAAAAAATATCTCTTCTTCAATTTTTTCATCATCACTTTTTAAAATAATTTTGTATTTCTTATCTCTTTTTATTCGATTTCCTTGGCGAAAATTTGGCTCACCAACAATTTCAATTTCTGGATTTTTTCGATCTGTCTCAATATAGAGTTTTGGAAATAGAAACTTCTTAAATTTCTTGAATTCTAAATAATCTTTGTATTTCTTAAAATATATCTTTGATTTGGAAAAATTCTCTTCTATGTATCTACCGTATTTCTCCATTTCGGAATAGTGATATTTTCCTGTTTTTCCTATAAAATAGTTGTTGTCAAGTGCCTTTTTTTGAAAGTTGAGGGGATCAACTCCCCTTAAAATCTCTTTCTCTTCTTGACTAATTGATGTTATTTCTAAACTATTTCCAAAAAGAGAAAAAAGTATAAAAAAAAATATCTTAGGCATGTTTTAATGTTCCTTTAGCATATTTCTGCATATCTTCAATTGTGTCAAGTTCATCCATGATTTCACGACCAAGTAGAGTCTCAATAACATCTTCAAGAGTAATAACTCCCGCAGTTTGAGAATATCCATCTTTCACTATAAACATATGCTCTTTTCTCTGAATAAATAGATCAAGAGTTTTTGAAAGATTTATATTTTCATTAATCTCAAAAACTGGAATTGATATTTCATCAAGAGTTTTTTGATCATTTTCATCATTGTTCTCTTCAAAAATTGTTTGAGAAAATACAATTCCCTCGATATAATCTTTACTACCATGAAAAATTGGAATTCTTGAAAACTGTTTTAATTTCCGAGAATCTGGTAAATTTAATACATCTGCAATTTTTGTCTCTTTTCGGAGTGCAAAAACAACTTTTCGCGGAGTTAAAACATCTTTAACTTTTATATTTTTAAGTCGCAAAATATTTCTAACAATTACTTCTTCTTTTTCTGTTAAAACACCATCTTTTTGACCTTTTGAAACCATTGTTAGAATCTCTTCTTTTGTAATTCCCTCTGCATCATTTCCGTTTGAAATAAATCTTGTAAGACTTTTTGCAACATAATTAAATGGTTTTGTAATTATGACAAGCCAAGAAATAACTCTTGCACTTGGAATTGCTAAACTTTTCCAATATGTCGCTCCAATTGTTTTTGGCACGATTTCTGAAAAATAGAGAATTAGCAAAGTTAAACCCATTGAGAAAAGAGTAATATATTGATCTCCAAAAAGATGTTGAGCTTGTGCTCCAACTCCCGCAGCACCAAAAGTATTTGCAATTGTATTTAGAGTCAAAATAGAACCAATTGATGAATCCATATTACTCTTTATATTTTTTAAATTTTCTGCACCTTTTACTCCGTTATTAACTGCTGTTTCTATATAAGTAAAAGTTGTTGAAAGAAGAACTGCTTCCAGAACAGAGCAGATAAATGAGACCCCAACAGCGAGTCCAAGATAGATAAAAAGCTCTAACACTTTGAACCTTTAAGAATATTTTTTTGACTGTTCCTCGTCGAGTCACTATCCAAAGTAAAAACTCCTAGTTTTTGTTTGTAATTTTTAATATAAATCTCAAAAAAACAGTAAGAATTATGAGACTTTGTAATTTAATTGAATATTAGCATATAGTTTTGATTTTTATTAAACAGTAAGAATTATGAGACTTTGTAATTTAATTGAATATTAGCATATAGTTTTGATTTTTATTAAGTTGTATGCCAGTTTTTTACACAAGCCATAGAAATATGAAGCAAAAATTAGTGTTATAAACTAAAAAAGCATATTGAAAAGTAGTCCCTGATGCAAATTTTCTAAGGGATAGAGGTGTTGTGTTTATGCCACATAAAGCTACTTTGTAGTTTTATTAAAGTTTTTTAATAAAACTGAACTTTTTTATCAAAATTCATAACATAGTTGATAACAAAAGAAATAGACATTTGTTGATTTTTGAGACAGGAGCTTTTTCACTTTTTTCAACTACTCAAAAATCTCCAAAAAACTCACAAATGGAGGCAAAAAAATTTGTGATTTAAAGATAATGTTCTTTTTGGAGATATTTCAATAGTTCCCCGCAGATGCGGAGAAAAGAGTTAAATTGCTGAGTTGTCCTCTTCGCCTGTTCTAATTCTGATAATTTTTTCAATATCAGTAACAAAGATTTTTCCATCACCAATTTTTCCAGTTCGGGCATTATCAACGATTGTTTGAACAACCTCATCAACTTGATCGCCAGAAATAACTAATTCAAGTTTAATTTTTGGAACAAAATCAACAACATATTCTGCACCTCGATAGAGTTCGCTGTGTCCCTGTTGTCTCCCGTATCCTTTGACCTCAGAAACAGTCATTCCTGTAATTCCGATTTCCGCAAGACTCTCTTTTACATCTTCAAGTTTGAATGGCTTGATTACCGCTTCAATTTTTTTCACATTTTTCCTTTCTGTGTTTGTTGGATTCTAACCTATTTTAGGTGTTTTGAAAATTCAGGATATGCTTCAACTCCAGACTCATGATAGTCAAGTCCATCGTATTCCTCTTCATCTGAAACTCGGATTCCCATTGTGATTTTTAATGCAAACCAAACAGCAAATGAGACCACAAAAGTAAATGCACCAATAACAACAATACCGATAATTTGATCCATCATTTTCACTTCTGAATTGAAAATAGCAACCGCAAGTGTTCCCCAAATCCCATTTACTAAATGCACACTTAAAGCACCAACTGGATCATCAATTCTAAATTTATCAAAGAGCGGAACTGTAACAAAAATTAAAATAGCGGCAACAATACCTTCAATAGTCGCAGCAATCATTCCATTGTCTGGACCAGCTGTTACAGCAACAAGACCACCCAATGCACCATTGAGAACCATTGTCAAGTCAATTTTCTTATTTAAGATGTAAGTTAAGAAAACCATTGTTGTCGCACCGACCGCCGCAGCCATATTTGTAGAAGCGATTACAAGTGCAATTGCATCAATATCTTCTTTACTTCCCATTGCAAGTTGGCTACCACCGTTAAATCCAAACCAGCCTACCCAAAGAATAAATGTTCCGAGTGTCGCAAGTGGCATACTTGAACCTGGAATAGCTCGAATATGTCCGCCTTTTGAATATTTTCCATTTCTAGCACCGAGAAGTAAAACACCCGCAAGAGCTGCCCAACCACCAACACTATGAACAATTGTAGAACCTGCAAAATCTGAGAAACCGTCAAGAAGTCCGCCAAGTGATGAACCACCCCAAGTCCAATGTCCCTGAATTGGATAAATAATCGCTGAAAGAACTGCCACAAAAATTAAAAATGGGACAATCTTAATTCTTTCTGCAACTGTTCCTGAAATTACTGAAGCAGCTGTTGCTACAAATACAACTTGAAAAAAGAAATCCGCATAAAGTGAGTGATCATCGTATGTAATTCCTGAAAGTGCAAATCCGCCACCGATAATTGCATTTCCATCTCCATACATCAAGTTATAACCTATAAAATAGTAAGTTATTACAGAAATTGCAAAAAGTGCCACATTTTTTAAAAGCACAACCGTATTGTTTTTTGAACGAGTAAGACCAGCTTCTAACATTGCAAATCCAGCAGCCATCCACATTACAAATGCAGCCATGATTATCATTAGAAAACTGTCTAAAATATATTTGACATCAGCCATATTTTCCATTTATATATCCTCTTATTTACTTAAACGAATTTTAAACTAGATTTCCTTAAAGTCTAATAAAACCGAGAAATAGGAATTTGTGAAAAATTGATTAAGAAAAAAATAAGTTTTCTTTTTTAAGAGGGTATGTAAATATGATTTAAAATTTTGTTTTGAGTTGTGTTCGCAAAAATACGAACACAATTTTTTTTACTCAGGCTTCCAAGTAATATAGAGTTCAGAGAGTCGAGAGACATAATCAAGAATTACCATTAAAGCTTTACCTTTTTGGTCATTTGATTTCAAATCGTAATCGATTGTTACAGTTGAAAGTCCAGTGATTTCATTAGCTGTTGGTTCTCGTCCGACAAGAAACATAAAGACATCTTTGATTAAAGCTTCTTGACTGCTGAAATCGAGTGAAAAGAGAAATTCAGAACCCCAACCTGCATCCCAATCAGAGAACATATTTGTTTTTTGATCAAGAAACATTGTTTCACGAACGGTTTTTGTCAATTGACTGAATGAAAGAGTGTCCGACGGAGTAACCATATCTCGACCAAGTTTGTAATACATTGGTGGTTGATTGCTGTTGTGTGCTTCACTTACCCAAGTTCGGAAAGTGCTTGTTCCAGGATAGAAATTGATTTTCTTTGAAACAGGCAAATATAACTCTTCAAAAGATTTAAATCTTTGACTATGCTCAATAAAATCATCAGAAAAAATAATATTTAAGAAAATATCTTGATAATTTGTTGCACCAACGGCATAAAGTTCAGCCATGAAATTCTCTTTTTCTTCAGCCGAATAGTTTGGCAAATAGAAATCAAGCCAATTGAGAATAAACCAATCTTTTAAAAGTGGATTATTTGCGATAATTTCTCGGTAAAAATCTTTACATCTTGTAATTTCTGTTCCATTAATTTCTAGTGGTTCAGTGTTGTAATTAAAAGAGATTTCTAAATTTTGGTCTCGTTCGTTGTATGAAAAATCCTTACAAGCTTGTGAAGCGATTGGAACAAGTGAATCATCAAAAATTCCTACCATAAGCTCTAAAGATTCTCGAGTATTATCTTCTGGACTTCGGAATCTTCTCCAATACTCTTCAGAAAGCAAATAGTTGTAAGTCATTGAATCCATTGTATAACCGTTGTCGAGTTGCTCGTAAAGTTCTCGAAGAAGATTTGCACCAGTTGACATATTTACAGTTGAAAGCTCAAGAGAAGCAGAGTAGAATTTACTATTTGCCAACATATAAGCGACCCAAAAATTCAAATACTCTTTACTTGGTTCGAGTGAATAGAGTCGTGCAAGTGCCATTTCTGAGGTTTTTCGATTCCAAGAGTAGTGATAAAGTTGAGTTGTTTGTTCAGCAGTTTCAAAATTTCCAATTTTTGTCTTTAAAAGCATATTCCGAATATAAGTTACAGGTCGATCCATTTGTAGAATCATCTCAAACTCATTTTTTGGAAACCCGATAAAAAATGAACTTAAAATTTTGTCAAGAGCTTTATATTGATCTGCTGAACTCATTGCTTTTAAATCTTCGTCGGAAAATGCTTTTGAAAAAACAGGCAACTCTTCAGATGGAACACCAAGTGAAAAACCTTCGCTAACAACTTTATTTGTCTCAATATATTCAACAATTGTTTCTTGAACTGGAATATCGATTGTTGTAGCAGTTTTTGCAAGAACCCAAACACCGTTAAACGGAGAGATTTCTAAAATATCTCCTCGATTGAGTCGGTTGCTATGATATTGCCACATTTCCGCATCATATTTCCAAACTAAATCAATATTTGCATTATCTGTGATGAGGTCAAGATTTGGAATATTTCCGACAAGATTCCAACCACGATGTAGCTGTAAAGTGTAAGTTTCAGTAGCAAAAAGCGAGACTGAAAAAAGTAGAGCTAAAACTATTTTTCGCATGAAAAATCCTTTCTTTTAAATTGAGTCTTGTAAATGTATCTTCTTAAAGAGACTCTCTATTTTTTAGATCGACTTGTTAAGATTGTTTTGGAAATTTTATTGAATTTTTTTTGGAATAAAAAAGCAAGGTTAAAAAACCTTGCAAATAATTTTTTAATTTTGTGAAAGCCACTTTTGTTGCAGAGAATCATGAAAACTTTTTTCAACTCCGTGAGATTCGCGAAGTTGTAAAAGAATCTGATTTACATCTTCAACAAGCGGATTTCCTTTTTTAAAAGAGATACCGTAACTTTGTGAATTAAAAGAGATTGGTAAGACTTCAAAAACTTTCTTGTGAGCTTTTCTATTTTCTATATTTTTTAGATAAATAAGTTGTGGTCCATCATAAACAAGAGCTTCAACTTTTCCAATTCTCACAAGTTCGATTCCCTCTTCCAAACTTTTAACAGGAACTGTATTTACACCCAGCTCTTCAAGATACTCAATTGGTGCTGTATTTTCAACAGAAGCGACAAATTTTCCAATGAGGTCCTTTTCGCTTTTTATCGAACCAGTAATTGTTTTTGTAGTTATAGCTGCGGTAACAAGTGCGGTTGTAATACTTAAAAGAAGAAGTCCTGCAATATGCCAACTCAAATCAAGACTTCTTGCCCAACCTCTTGTTTTTGGAGTCTCAAAAGTAACAAGCATTGTAATCGACCACCAAAAAGAGTCATAAGCTCCATGCAAAAAGTTTTGTGGAAAAATCTTTTCATTTTCAAAAGTGAAGAATCTATCAATTATCCAACGAAGCAGACCAACAAAAAGAACAACTAAAAAGAAATATCCTAAACCAATTAGAGAAAATTGATTATCGATAATTTCACTAACAATATCAGAAGCATTAAAAGATGTTTTATCGGAAGAAACAAGAACTTGCAAACCGAGTTCATACATTGAGTGAGAAAAGTCAATCTCTTTTTCTCGTTTTGAAGTGATTGTTATGGAAGTGATTCCTGCATCAATCTCGCCTCGTTTTGTTGCATCAATAATTTCTCGAGTATTTTGGAAAACAATAAATTCAGTTTTTTGATTCAGCCGTTTTGAAATTTCATTCCATAAATCGATACTGAAACCTTTTGGGTTTGAACTGTTTTTATCAAAAAGAACCCACGGTTCGCTGGGTTTAATTCCAACTTTCAAATCTGCGGAAAGTTGTAGAGAGAGAAATAGTAAAGCTAGAAATAGTTTCAAAAAGTAACTCCTAAATTTTTTGGATTTTTACCAAATATTTTTTAAAAACATTTTAATAATTTCTATTTTTATAGCTTCTTAAGTTCTTTTTTCTTAATGATTATTATAATTTGGTATAAAAGCTATAATTCCAAAAATTTCAAAGGAGAAAATTTGAAAAGAGTTTTTCTATTCGCACTTTTAACAACTTTTTTAAGTGCAGATTATTACATGGCACAATTTCAGCCATATGAAACAATAACTGTAAAAGCGGAACTTTCGGGTGTTGTTCAGAGAATTGCAGATAGCAAAGAGTTTTCATACATTTCAAAAAGCAGTGAAGTTATGAAATTGGATACAGTTTTTGAAGATATTCAAATCGAGGCACTCTCAAACAGAGTAAAAAACACAGAAGAGGCTTTAAGACTAAGAAGAGCGAATTTAAAAAGTAAAAAACGGGTTCGGAGCATTTCACAATATGAAATAAATAACGAAACAATTGCAGTTGTTGAGACAAAATCGGCACTTGAAGCTCTCAAAATGGAATTGGGAGTAAAAAAAGCCTCAAAAGATAAAAAGAGTTTCTATTTAAGAAATAAATATCTTGGTGAATTTTTTGTTAGAGAGGGAGATTTTGTGGGAATTGGAACACCACTTTTTACATATCACGATTTCTCAAAAGGTATTTTAGATATTTTTATTGGAGCTGATGAGGTCGAAAATTTAGGAGAGAAAAGAGTTATTATCAACGGTTTTGAAAATGATGAATTTAAAATTCAGAAAATCTCTTCTGTAAAAGACACAAAAAGAATCTCCACTTACAAAGTTCGTCTTGTTAAAAATATTAAAAATCCTAAAAATGTTCGTTTCGGTGAAATTTATCGAGTGGAGTTTTTAAAATGAGAAAATTCTCTTTTTTTCTCTCTCTTGCTCTTTCAACACAAGTTCTTGGAGACTCAAATCTTCTAAAAGATACAAAACGGGATTTTTTAGAAAAAAGTCGTCAAGAAGCTGAATCTATTGGAGATACATTAAAGAATAATTGGCTTGGCGGAATTGATTTAAGTGGAAGTTATAATAAATTAGAGAGCGATACTAGAAGTGAAGAGTATCAATCATACTCCGCAACTTTTTCACAAGATATTTTCCGTAGTGGCGGAATTTGGTGGCAAATTAAAAAAGGTAAAGTTTATAAGTCTCTCTCAATGACAAAACTTGATGCTTCTGAAAAAGATATGATTTTTTCTCTATATTCCATATCTTTAAGTATTAAAAAATTGGATATTGAGTTGAAAAAAATGGCTCTTCTTATTGAAAACCAGAATATTCTTATTAAAAATCAGAAAGAGAGTTATGAGAGTGGTCTTCTTGGAATTAAAGATTTAGATGAGTCAATTATCGAATTAAATACACTAAAAAATCAGAAAGAGGGAATTATCCAGACACGAATTGACCTCATCGCAAATTTAAAAAACTTGACTGACTTTCAATATTCAGAAATTGATGTTCCATCTTTCCAAATTCCAACAATGGGTGATTTTCTCGAAAAGAGTTATGAACTTGAAATTCAAAAAGGCGAAATTGAGAATATTCGACTTGAAAAAAATCTTGCCTATGCACAATTTTTACCTAGAGTCTCTCTTTATGGAAAATACAACCGTTCAGAATCTTTTTTTAGCAAATTACAGGGTCAAGAGGAATCTTATTCCTATGGAATTCAATTAAATATTCCTATTGGTTTTAATGCAAAAGGTGCAATTGAATCTGCTCAACTCTCCTATCTCCGTTCAAAATCTGAACTGAATGACAAACGAGAAAATGAGAAAACCAAATATGAAAAAATTGTCTCAAAACTTGAATCCATAAAACGACGACAACAAAATAGTGAAGAGCTAATCGAAAGTTATTTGAGTGTTCAGAAAATCACTGAAGACTATTTTAAGAGCAATTTGCGAACAGCTGATGATGTAAAAATCATTAAAAATAGAGTCCAAATTAGCCGACATGACTTAGAGATTTATGAAATAGACAAACAAGTTGTTATTGTTGAACTCTACCGAGGAATCAAAAATTAAACTTTAAAACTATCTTTTTTTGAGACAAATTCAGAATCAGGACTTTTGTCCTGCTTTCTATTAACCTGAGTTCGATGAGAAATAAGCTCAAAGTACTTTATTTGTCGATGTATAATTATTAAAGTTTGCTTAATTAAGGTAACTTTTTTTAAACTTTCTGAATGCTTTTCTGTTGATGAAGTTTTCACTTTTTCCACATCAACTTTTTTACAACTCGAAACTAAAAATAAAGCGACTATTAAAATAAAATTTTTAAAAAATTATATCTAAAGCAAAAACTTCTAATTTCCACTTGATTTGGTTGAATTGGTTTCCAATTTCAAGGCAAAATTCCTTGCCCGATGAGGTCGGTCGCCAAACTCCATTTTCATCTCGAAATTGAAAACTTTTTTTCATCAAAATCAAGTTCATTTCTGCTCCAGAAACTCCAATCAAAATTCCTAGTTCAGTTGGCAAAAAATATGATTTTGAAAAGTCGATTCCTAAAATTTTTGTTGGTGATTTCTCTTTCAAAATTTTTTCCAAAAGAAGCAATTTAAAAGGTTTCTCTTTTTCAATCAAATCAACAATTTCTAAAGCTGTTTGAGTTTCCGAAAGAATTTCAGAAAGTTCAATTTCTGAAACTTCATCTTGCAAAGAGTAAGAACCTGTTTTACGAATTTGTGGAAGAACTTCTTTTGTAACCCACTTTTGAAAAGGTTTCGCTATCGGTTTTCGGCTTTTTAAAACTAAAAAATATAAACCACTTTCTGAAACTATCGTTGTTTCCTGCATTCCTCCAGAGGTGTGTATTTTAAATACACCCCTTTCATCTTCATCTAAGCCCTCAAAATCTTTACCACTTTTCGAGGATTTGCCAAGAACTTTAAAAACATCTTTCGCAATAAACCAAGGTTCATTATTAATCATAACTACCCTTATTTGAGTGTTTTCAAAAGTGTTTGTTAAAATTTTATTCATAAAATTACCTTAACGGGATTTTTAAACTGGATTGGGTATTTGTCGTGATTAACTCAATCTAGTTGTAGAAGTATATCATTTTATTGATTTAATCAATAGTATTAATTTTTAATTTGATATGAAAGTATTTCTTTAAATGTTTCTTCTTTTTTATAACAACTTTTTAATTCTTCTTTTAAAAAGTAAAGTTCATTTAGCATTTCAACTGATTTAATAACTTGATTTGTAATTTTTCCTCGACTTAAAGAAGAATTTAAACTTTCTGGCTTTACCCCAATTTTTTCGGCAAGTTCTTTTTGAGTGATTCCAAGTTCTCGGCAAGTCTTTTTTACTAAATTATCTTCTTTTTTTTGTTCCAAAGAAATCCTTTTTAATTTTTTGAAATTTTATCAATTTGTTGTTTTAAAATTAGTTTTTAAGATTTATTCACTTTTTTGAGAAGAAGCTCGAACATGACAGGAAAGCCCGTCCCAAAATGGGACGGTATCAAACTTTAAATCACAATATTTAACAATAATAGAACCCCGTACTTGATACGGGGCTATAAGTCACGGACACAAACAGCAAAGCGATCGCCCGTCTGATAGCGCCAACTGTCGTAGCCATCGTCGAAATTGACAACCCAAGATCCGGAATTATTATCTTTTCCTATATCTGAAGACCAACTATGATATGGTAAAAATTGTGAAATTTCGTTATCTAAAAACCTTTCATTGTTTCTTTTATTTTTATGCTTATCAAACCAACTATCCCAATAATTGTAATCATGTTCTCCATAATACTCGGTTAATAGAGTTTTTAGCTCATCACGAGTTGGAACTCTCCAGTTAGAGTAGCCACCATAGTTTTGAGAATTGAGCTTTTCAGCATAAGAGAAAACCTCTTTCCAAGTGAATTCATCTTCAATATTTTCTGGGTTTTTCTTCTCCCACATCAGGTCAGTTTTTTTGTCCAGAAAAGTGCTTTCAAAAATCTTGTATCGGTCGGTCTCTTCAAGAATAGGTTCAGAGTTTGAAACAGATTTAGAGCAGTTTTTGACCTCATCGTTCAACCGTGAAATCTCATTTTCGAGTTCAGAGATTTTCTCATCTTTTTCGTGAAGAAGTTTTTTCTGATTTGCTCTCAAACTCTCTAACTCATTTTCAAGTTCAGAAATTCTCGTTTGCAACTTTTCAGAATCTCCATTTGAGTTTTTTTGAAGCTCCTCTAACTCATTTCGACTCTCTTCCAACAAACTCTCCAACTTGATAATTCTCTTTTTCTGGTTCTCAAACTCCTTTGCAATATTTTCCATTTCAGAAAAAATCTTTTGCCAATACTCTGAATTCTCATTGATTTTCAAATCGATAGCTTTCTGCATAACCATTTTTGCAAACTCCGACACCTTCTCATCGATACTCTCCAGATGTGTCGCAAATGCATTTATTGAGAAAAGCAGACTTTCCAAAAGTTTCGAATTGCTATTTTCAATATTTTGTGCAAGTTTGTTGTTGCTATCCGAAATGTTTTTTGAGAATTTCTCTAAACTATCGGCAACACTTTTTGACAAATTGTTATTACTTTCGATAAATTTCTCACTACTCTCACCAATTTTTTTAGTAGAGATTTTGAAATCCGTCCGTAATCAAGTTTTGACTCCTCTCCATTTTTTGGTTCATTTCGTCAATCGATTTTAGGAGCAGTTCCGTGTCTGAACTCTCTTTTAAAACTTCACCCTTTCTCTGAATAATTCCTAAAAAAGTTGTTGTTCCCATTCCGAAAAATGATGTCAAAAATGCCGTTTTCAATCCGTCCAAAAGTGGCGGAACACTCGCTTCAATATTTGTGCTGTCAAACTCCCACAACCCTGCAATAATTCCGAAGAATGTCCCCAAAATTCCAAGTCCAATAATCGAACTTTTGTAATCTTCGTGATGCTTTTCACTGCTCACAAATGTCGAATAATCTTTAATTGCTAAAATAACAATCACAAAGGCTAAAAAGCCTCCAAATCCCATAACATACATAATTTTCCTTTCTAGAATTAATAACATATCAAAAAAACGAGTTGAATAAATTTCATCATAAACCCAATTTATCATTCCTGTGTTTGACACGAAAATAGATCTTCATTTGTAATTATCGGGTTTGAGACGATAATCTTCACTGTTTTGAGAAGATGTCCGAGTCAAGCTCAAACAAGACACTTGGATACGGAAATCTTGACTATTTCAACTCTTCTATAATTTTATAGACTTTTTCCGTCGCTTTTGTTTTAATTGAAAACTCAACTCTTCTCGATTTGTCATAATCCATTTTTCCATTCCATTTTAAAATCGGTGTTGAATATGACATTCCGTTTGCCCGAAACTTTCCAATAAGCCATTTTTTATATCTAGTCAATTCTGGTAATGAGTAGCAATATTTCAAAACTGATGAAGCTCGATCTTGTGAAAGTTGCATATTTTTTAAATAGATGTAATCTTCATCTGTTGAATGCCCCCAGCCGTAAGATGTGTGTCCCTCAATTCTGATTTCATCAATTTCGTTTCTGTATTTCCGTGAAGTCAAAATTTTGATATATCTTGGAAAAAGTTCCGAAAGAATATTTTCAAAACGATATGAAATTTCTGAACTTCCCGCTTCAAAAAGAATTCTCGGAGATTGGAAACGAATTCTATTATCTGATGTAATTTTAGCTCCCCATCGTCTTAAATCTCGGTCAAACTCTCTATGCAAATCCCTATTTAAATCCTCTTGAGATTCTCGATAAGTGATAGCAATTTCCCGAATTGCACTTTGTGTTTTTTTGAGTTCGTCTCGGTCGATTTCGATCTTCTCTTTCTCTTTTTCAACGGTCAGCATTGCGACAAACCAAAGCTCGTCATCAATTAAAATAATCCGAACTTTCTCGTTGTGGAAGCTATTTGTTATAATTTTATGCATTTTATTACTTTAAGTGCGAAATTTTCAAGAGGGATTAAGTAGTGGTTTTCTCTCTTGAAGTCAAGAGGAATTATACAGAATATTTAAATTATTTTCAACTCTCTTGAAATCTTTTCTTCGGTCGTAAGAGTATTTTTTATTAATTTCTTGAAGTTATTAAAATCTTGTTCAACTTTTAAGAGTTCTAAAGTTTTTAGTCCTAAATTGGGAATAGTTGTTTTTCCACTTGCCCAATCTGAAATCGTTGTATTGCTTACTCCTAATATTCTAGCTAACTCTTTTTGAGTGATTCCAAGTTCTCGGCAAGTCTTTTTTACTAAATTATCTTCTTTTTTTTGTTCCAAAAAAGTCCTTTTTAATTTTTAGTAATTATAGAAAAAAATGTTTTTTATTGAAAGTTTTTCACGAGGTTTTCTTTACTAAATGAAATCAACTTCACTAAGAATTCTTTCCAGCTCTTTGTCTGTCAAGTTCTCTTTTTCAGTTTTTGAAAATATTGATAAAAGTGTTATGTTGTTTTCTACCTTTTTAAAAAGAATAATTCTGAAACCTCCACTTTTTCCTGTTGGAATTGAAGAGTTTGGAACTCTCTTTTTGTAAAGGTGATTTTTGAGAGGAACACAAAGTCTGTTTTCTTCAATTTATCTAATTGATATTTGCAAATCAAATTTTATTCGTTTGAATTTCTTTGAAAGTTGTTTGACTTCTTTAAGAAAATTATCCGAATAATCAATCATCTAATTTGTCCCAAAGAGTTTCAATTGAGTGAGTTTTTCCATTTTTGACATCATTTAAGCTATTTTGAATACTTAAAATTATCTCTTTTGCTTCAATCTGTTTTTCTTGAGAAAGAGAAGACGAAAAACTATCTGAATGAAAGCCTATTTTTCCAATTGAATTCAATTCAGTTTCAGACCATTTTTGATAATCAATCTCTTCAACTTTTTCAGTTATCAATTTTTCAAGAAGAGAGTTAATATCAATTTTCAGATTTTGGGCAAGTTCAACAACTCTTTTTTCAAGAGTTGGATTTTCAATTTGGAGAGTTAGCATTAGAGTTCCTTTATCTTTCAGAGTCACGAACACAAACCGTATAGGTTCGTGGTGGATTTTCAATAGTTTTTGTATAGCCATACTCGAAATTAATAAAGAAATGTTCAGAACTGTAATATCCTGTATTATTTGTCCACATGCAACATGGAAGAATTTTTGAAATCTCTTTTTTTAAAAAAGAACCATTGTTTTTTTCATATTTATGTAAATTGTACCAATTAGTGTGTTTGTTAAAAACTTTTTCTCCTAAAAAACCATAATAAATATATGTATCTTTGTCATATATTCCATAATATTCTGTTAAAAGAGATACTCCCTCTTTCATACTTGGAAGTCTCCAATCTGAATAACCTGCATATTCTAAGGAATAACAATAGCTGTTAGCTTCTCCAAAAGATTCTGCATCCCTACCATAAACATTATCTATATAAAAAGAACTACCACTTGTATGATAAGAGTTTTGCCACATCAAGTTATTGTCTTTAGCAATAAAGACTTTTTCATAAATTTTATATGAAGTTGTTTCTTCTTGCAATATGCCTAATAGAGAAAGCCTGTATTGTTGGTACAGAAAATATCCTCCAATAAAAAGAAGTAAAACAAATATTCCAAAAAAATATTTTTTAAATTCTTTTAACTTTCTAAAGAAGTACACTTTGAATTCTTTGTATTTTTTAAGAATTATTTCACTTTTTTTCTCAGAGTATTTTCCAAGTTTAAACTTTTTCATTAAGTTGTCTACAACAACCACCATAAATTGAGAACTTAATGTTTTATCCGAAATTTTTGAACTAAAAGCTCTTAAAAATAATTGCATTTGTTCAAGTTGATTTGACGACCCAGACCATTCTGTTGTTTTCATAGAACCTTTAAATTGTGTCATTGAAAAACCAGAATTATTTACAAAGTTCTTTGCTGTTTCGTCTCCAAATCTCATTGCATCTAATTCTTCTAAAACAAAAGATAAAACAAGTTTTCTTGTTGGCAAAAATTTTTCAATAAGAACTTCTGTCGTTCTTTGTCCTGCATGTTCAACTCCATCACTTCTAACTTTCTCTTCAAAGATTTTATTTTCTTCTGATTGCTCACTAAGTTGTTGATTTACTACCAAATTAAAAAGTTCATTTTCACTTTGCATTAAAACTACCTTTTTAAAAATTAATATCTTAAAGACAAAACTTACTAATTTCCTACTTGATTTGTACT
>AKKQ01000026.1 GCA_000276965.1 Thiovulum sp. ES
TAAGTATTTAGTTTTTTTTCTTCACTTTCCCGTTTTTGGGGAAAAAATTGATAGTTTGTTTAACAAATATATAAAAATTTTGTTTGAGAGAAGAATTAAGTATTAAACTTAAAGCAATTCTTGTATGTTTTTAACATTAAAATCTTTCAAGAATATTTCTGAATATTTATCTAAAATATTCACCCTATTAGATTCCGTATCTCCCATATGTTGATATTCATCAAATCTAATATTTTTAATATCTTCTAGATATTTTAAGTTAAAGTCTTCTCTCTGACTTAGAACACTTATAAATATATCTTTATAGAAATCTAATGATGCTCTTTGCAAATGACTTTTTGCTCGTCTAATGTTCTTTTCACCGACTCCACACTGTGGATCGTCATCATACTTAGTGCTTATTAAAGTAGAATATAAATGAGAAATTGCATTGTTAAATTCCATAAGAGACTGTTTTAATAGCCTCTTTTTGTATTGACGATAAATGAGCATTGCTTTATAAAAATTATAGAAACAATCGAGCAATTCTTTGTTCTCTGTGATAATTCCTATCCTTGTATCAAGGAATAGTTTTTCAACAAATTTATCATTATAAAATCCTAATTTTTTAGACGATTTTTGATAGTTTGCTAATCTTTTTGACAGCTGAAGAGAGTTATTTTTAAAACTAGAACTGTCCTCAAAAAGCATATTTGAAAACAATTCTAAAAAATTTGATATTAAGAGTTTGTTTCTACCAAATTTTGTTAATGATATTATAGAATCTACATCTTTAAATTGTTTATACAAAGAAAAAAAAATTTGTAACTGCCTTTTTGCAAACATTAATCCCCTTTAGATAAAAGGAACTTATTTGACTCTTCATCCAAATCAAGAGCTTTAATAAAATTTTCTAGCTCACCATTTTTTAAAGGTTCATCATATTGATTTTCGTCATCTAAAGAAACATCGCCAATTTTTGAAGTGCCATTGTCGTATATTCCACCACCTACCATTTCAGAAATAAAGCCTGATTTTAATTTACCACCAAAAGCATTTTTTAATGAAAATTCCATTTTTAATCCTCATCTTCCTGTAGTTTATTTGAAATAATAACAGACAACACCTTTATTAAAGCCTTTGATAGTTGTATTAATTAGTTTTAATCCCTACTTATTTCTTCTAACATTTGAATAGATTCAAAATGGTAATCAATTCTCTCATTTAAAAAATTAGAAATAAGCTGTTTATTTTTAGGTTTTAATCCCCTTTTTATATCAAGCATAATATGAGAATAGATATAGTCTCTTGCTCTATATTCTAATTTAGTCTGCTTATTCCAGCCATTCTCTTTCTCTAAAACAGAATTAATATACATATTCATATTAATTATGACCCACTTTGAATTATCACCATCATAAACTTTTGGTAAAAAACTTTCTCTAAACTCATTATATTTATCACCACCAAGTTCTCTAATTTCTGGGTAATGTTCTAAAAAGAATTTATAAACTTTTATTTCAAACTCTTTTGATACCCAAGTAGCAAATTTAAAAGCTAGAAGATGATGAACTCTTTTTGTTTTACCACGACCATAAATAACTTGTTCATCTTCTAAATTTTCACTAACCTTTAAAACTTCTATAAATTCTTTTGTATCTTTTCTTGTCATAAAAATATTAAATCGTTTATCAAGAAGCCCTGTATATTTTAAAATTTCAACTTCTAATTCATTGACATAAATCATCTTCTTGTGCATATCTTGAGCAAAAACCATTCCATCATATGGAATCTCTAATTTTTGGTTAGTTTTCATATATTTTCCAATTTTATAAATTATGTTTTTATCTTTTTATTTGGAATAAAACATTAAATACAACTATACTATATATTTTTCTATAAATCAAGAAAAAATCATTTAATATTTAAGTCTGTAAATTGCTTTTAATATTTCGGTGAACAACTCAATGGTTTTGCATTCTCTCAAAATGGTTGGGTTCAATCTTACGGTTCGCGATGTGTTAAGCCTCCACATATTTACGGTGATGTTTCTCGACCTGCTCCAATGACTGTTGATTGGATTAAATTTGCACAAGACCAAACTGAAAAACCTATGAAAGGTATGCTGACAGGTCCTGTTACGATTATTGCTTGGTCTTTTGTTCGAGATGATCAGCCACGAAGTGAAACTTCACGACAGATCGCATTTGCAATTCAAGATGAGATTACAGATTTAGAAAATGCTGGAATTGAGATGATTCAGGTTGATGAAGCTGCTTTCAAAGAGGGTTATCCACTCCGACAAGAGGATATTCCAAATTATGAAAAATGGGCTGTTGAAGATTTCCTTATCACAACTTCAAGTGTAAAAGATACAA
The DNA here is from genome assembly GCA_000276965.1 of Thiovulum sp. ES. Classification (NCBI taxonomy): domain Bacteria; kingdom Pseudomonadati; phylum Campylobacterota; class Epsilonproteobacteria; order Campylobacterales; family Sulfurimonadaceae; genus Thiovulum; species Thiovulum sp. ES. Next base: position 2,358 of record AKKQ01000026.1, read on the forward strand.
CTCAAATTCATACTCACATGTGCTACTCTGAATTCAACGACATCATCAAAACTATTGAAGCAATGGATGCTGATGTTATCTCAATTGAGACAAGTCGAAGTGGAAACGAACTTCTTAAAGTTTTCAAAACTGTTGGATACAAACAAGAAGTTGGACCTGGTGTTTATGATATTCACTCACCGAGAGTTCCAAGTGTTGAAGAGATGGTTACACAAATTGAACTACTTCTTGAAGTTTTACCAGAAAGACAACTTTGGATCAATCCAGATTGTGGTTTAAAAACTCGAGGTTGGGCTGAAGTTGAGCCTTCACTAAAAAATATGGTTGAAGCTGTTAAAATTGTTCGAGAGAAACGAAAATAAGATAGTTTTTTTCTTCATTCCCCTTTAAGGGGAAGTTTCTTCTAAAATAATTCATCTACAATATAAATTATAATTTTTGAAAAAGGGTTGAGTTTGGATAAAAATTCAAGAGGAGGCTATCGTCAAAATTCTGGACGAAAGCAGAAAGGTAAAGAACTTGGCTTAAGTGGAGAGTCAGTAAAGTTTTCTGTTAATATGCCTATTGAGATAGAAAACTGGATCATTTCTCAAGATGGAAAAAATCGAAACGATAAATTAATCAAAGTGCTTTTCGAATGTATGAAAAAGGGTTTATTTATCAAAACAAATAGACTATAATTTTATTATTAAATACATAGGACAAAAATGAAAGAAATAAAATTTATTGATCTTTTTTCTGGTATGGGTGGAATTAGGATCGGGTTTGAACAAGCATTAAAAGAAAATAACTATATTTCAAAATGTGTTTTTACTTCAGAAATAAAGAAAAGTGCTATTGAAGTTTTAAATAAAAATTTCTCCCACAATATATTTAATAACGACATTACAAAAGTGCAAGAAAATGATATACCTGATTTTGATTACCTTTTAGCAGGATTTCCTTGTCAAGCCTTTAGTTATGCTGGGAATAGAGATGGTTTTGCAGATATTAGAGGTACTTTATTTTTTGATATAGAAAGAATATTAAAAGAAAAAAAGCCAACAGGATTTATTCTTGAAAATGTCGAAGGTCTTGTTTCTCATGATAAAGGTCGAACTCTAAAAACAATTATAAGTAAATTAGAGAATTTAAGTTATAAAGTTTCTTGGGAAGTATTAGATTCTAAAGACTTTGAATTAGCACAATCAAGAAGAAGAATTTATATAGTAGGCTCTGTTAATAAAAAACCAGATATAAACTTTATGTTTCAATTCAATAAACCCGTAAATTTTATAGATATTCAAGAAGTCGGGTTAAAAACTGAAGATTCAAGTTTTTCTAAAAAACTATTTTCCCATTTTAAACCAGAAGAATTATATGGAAAGGCAATTAAAGATAAACGAGGTGGAAATAATAATATACATAGTTGGGATTTTGAACTTAAAGGTTCGATAAATAGAATACAAAAAAATATTTTAAATAAATTATTTAAGGAAAGAAGAAAAAAACATTGGGCTGAAAAGATAGGTATTGAGTGGATGGATGGAATGCCTTTAACATTAGAACAGATTTCAGAGTTTTGTAAAATAGAAAATTTAAAAGAACTTTTAGATGATTTGGTAAGTAAAGGTTATTTAAAATTTGAATATCCAAAAGATAAAATATCTATTAAGAATAATGATGGAAAAGTTATTTTTAGGAGAGTTTTTAATGAAGACAAACCTAAGGGTTAGGCAACAGCTATAATAAAATTATATAAAGATATATAAATATGTGTATATACCGAATTTCAAAGACTTAATATTTTCTTAAGAAGATATTAGACATATTAAAAAGTTGATTAAGTTATCGAAAATCAAGATAGTTTAATATGTTCTACCGACAGCTTATCGGAAAGTTAAGCCTGTGGAGACACCAAGGCAATGGAGTTTTATGTAATAAAACTTGAAACCTGTGTCGTGGAAGCAGGAAGAAAACATCAAACCTACCTAAAACTAAATTTTGGATAAGTTTGAGTAAGTTTTTTTGAGCAGCTACAACATAGTTACAGGAAAGTTAAGTTTTGAATTTTCGAAGATTCTTGATCCTAATAAACCAACTCCAACACTTGTAGCAACTGATTTAAGTAAGCTCGGAGTTATTGATAGTAATGGAATACGGAAAATATCCATCAAAGAGGGATTAAGACTTTTTGGTTATCCAGATGACTATAAGTTAGATATAGAACGAAAAAAAGCTTTTGATCTATTAGGAAATACAGTAGCAGTTCCTGTAATTAAAGCTATTGCAATTGAACTCCTTGTTTTTGAGCAATAAGTTTATATTCCAGAAGCCACTTTTTATGAGAATTTCGAGTTTTAGAATACTTATTTAAAACATTTTGAATTGCTTGTGAAGAACTCCCCGCCCTAAAGGACGGAGTTCTTCACAGTGAATTTACTAGATATTGTCAATAATGCTATTTAGTGTAGCAGATGGTCTCATTGCTTTTTCAGCAAGTTCATCGTTCGGGTGATAATATCCGCCAATATCTTTTGCAGAACCTTCAGTAGCTAAAAGCTCTTCAATGATTTTTGCTTCGTTTTCTTCAAGTGCTTTTGCAACTGGTAAAAATTTAGCAGAAAGTTCAGCATCTCCAGACTCAGCAAGTGCTTTTGCCCAATATTGTGCAACAAAGAAGTGAGAAGCTTTATTGTCAGGCTGACCAACTTTTCGACCTGGAGCTTTGTTGTTATCGAGGTAAGCCTGATTTGCTTTGTCAAGTGCTTCTGTTACAACTGCAAGTTTTTCATTTGGATGTTTTTGATTAATCATTCTGAAAGACTCAGCAAGTGCTAAGAATTCACCAAGTGAATCCCATCGAAGGTGTCCAGTTTCAAGGAATTGATCCACATGTTTTGGAGCAGAACCACCAGCACCAGTCTCAAATAATCCACCACCAGCAAGAAGTGGAACAATTGAAAGCATTTTTGCAGAAGTTCCAAGCTCAAGAATTGGATACATATCAGTTAAGTGATCTCTTAAAACATTTCCAGTAGCTGAAATTGTGTTTTCACCTTTTCTAACTCTTGCATTTGTATATGAAACAGCATCTTGAACATTTTTGATAGACCACTCAACACCTTCAGTATTAAACTCACCTTTGTAATCGTTGATTTTTTTGATGAGGTTCGCATCGTGTGCTCTATTTTCATCTAACCAGAATACAACAGGACTTCCTGTAAGTTTTCCTCTTTCAAAAGCAAGTCGAATCCAGTCTTTGATTGGAATATCTTTTGCTCGGCTCATTCTCCAAATATCACCACACTCAACAGGGTGAGACATAAGAACATTACCTTTTGAGTCTTTCACTTCAACAGTTCCATCAGCATCAATTTCAAAAGTTGTAGGGTGAGAACCATACTCTTCAGCTTTTTGAGCCATTAAACCAACATTTGCAACATTCCCCATAGTTGTTACATCGTATTGACCATTTGCAACACAATCATCAACCATACCTTGGTGAAATCGAGCATAAGAAGAGTCAGGAATTACAGCAACACACTCTTGAGTTTTACCTTCAGCATTCCACATTTTTCCACCGTCTCTAACAACAACAGGCATAGAAGCATCGATAATAATATCGTTTGAAGCATGTAAGTTTGTGATACCTTTATCAGAATCTACCATCGCGATTGGAGGTTGAACTTTGTAAGTATCAGAAATTGCTTGTTTGATTTCCTCTTCTTTTTCATGTCCAGCGATTTTTTTGTATAAATCACCAAGTCCAAGATTTGCATTTACACCAAGAGCTTTGAATTCAGAATCATATTTTGCGAATACATCTTTAAAGAAAACTTTAATTGCATGACCGAACATAATTGGATCTGAAATTTTCATCATTGTTGCTTTTAGGTGAAGCGACCAAAGAACACCGTTTGATTTTGCTTCATCAAGAGTTTTTTGATAGAAAGCTTGAAGTTTTTTAGCACTCATAAAAGTAGCATCAAGAACCTCTTTATCAAAAACTGAAAGAGTCTTTAAAACTTTTCCGTTAAGTTCAATTGTGATGTCTTGATCACCTTCAACAATAACAGATTTTTCATTTGCATAAAAATCACCGTCGCCATCCATATGTGAAACATAAGCTTTGCTTGGAGATTCAAAAGCTCTTAGTTTGTGTGGATTTTTTTGAGCAAAGTTTTTAACAGCATCCGCAGCTCGTCTATCAGAGTTTCCTTCTCGAAGAACTGGATTTACAGCTGAACCAAGACAAGCATTGTATCTTTCTCTAATCTCTTTTTCTTCATCATTTGATGGATTTTCAGGGAAATTAGGAATATCGTAACCTTGACCTTGAAGCTCAGTGATACACTCGATAAGTTGAGTAATAGAAGCAGAAATGTTTGGAAGTTTAATTACATTTCCTTCAGCTGTTTTAACAACATCACCAAGTTTTGCTAACTCATCATCAGCTTTACCCATAGCAGAGAGAACTCGACCTGCAAGAGAGATGTCTGTTAATTCAACATCAACACCACCCTCAGCAGCGAATTTCTTCACCATTGGATAGAAAGAGTAAGTAGCTAAAGCTGGAGCTTCGTCAATTTTTGACCAAAGAATCTTTGCCATAAAATATCCTCACGAATTTTTAGTGTTTCTAATTTGTCGCTATTGTATCAGAAAGATTATTTAGTTAAAGTTTAAGAGAAAAGCTAATTTTTTTTCTTTAAGTTAATCAAAAAGCATCAGAGACAACAACTCTATTTCTGCCACTATTTTTAGCTTGATAGAGGGCTTCGTCTGCACTTTTAAGAAGCTTTTCAAAGTTATCAGTTTCAGTTTTTTCGGGGATAGTTGTTGAGACTCCGATACTTATAGTCAAGTCAATATTTTCTCCAGTTATCTTTTTACCTATTTTAGAGTCTTGAATTCTTGAACGGATTTTTTCAGCAAGAACACCAGCGATTTCCTTATCCGTATGAGAAAGAACACAACAAAACTCTTCTCCACCATAACGGGCGATGAGGTCGGCAGGTCGTTTTAACTCCTGTGTTATCGCATTAACAACATCTTGCAAACATTTATCTCCTGCTTGATGTCCATAAGAATCATTGAAGTTTTTAAATTTGTCAATATCAATCATAAAAATTGTTAGCGAATATTGTTCCCGTCTAGCTCTTAGAAACTCTTTTGTGAGGTATTTGTCAAGGTATCTTCGATTTGAAGCACCTGTCAAACCGTCTGAGTGTGCTAACTCTTCCAATTTCCTGTTTGTATCTATAAGTTGCATTCGGAGAGAAGATAATCGTTTCATCGCATTTATTTTTGCAATGAGAATTGTTTTGTCAAGAGGTTTAAAAAGATAATCATCTCCACCCGCATCAATTCCTGTAACAAGATCAGCAGAATCAGTCAAAGCACTTAAGAAGATGATAGGAATCCAATTATCGCCTTCATGTTTTCGGATTTCTCGAGTTGTTTCATAGCCATTCATTTCAGGCATTAAAACATCTAAAATAAGTATCTCAATACTGCCTTTTTCCTCTTTAAAAACTTCAAGTGCCTTTTTCCCATTTTCAACAGCAATAACTTGATGACCAAGTTGCTTTAAATAACTTCTTAAAACAAATCTGTCAGCAGTTGTATCATCAGCGATTAGTATTTTCAAAAATCTTCCTTTCTGTGTTCCAACTCTTTTTTAACTTTAAAAAATTCATTTTCAATTGTTAAAATTCTATCAGTTGGATCAATAATTTCACCACCTTTTATTCCAAGTTCTAGAGATTTGGAAATTTCAGAAAGTTCTATTGCACCAATATTCATACTTGAAGATTTTATACTATGTGCAATTCTGTGAATATCAGAGAGATTCGTTTTAAAATCTAGCTCTTTTGCACTATTTATAGAGAGTTCAGTATCCTCTAAATAGACTTCAATAAATTCAATAAAATCATCACCGAGATTCGACCTCATCGACATCAATTGCTCTTCATCAATAATACTATTCTCTTTTACATCCGAGTTTTCTAAATTCTTAGATTCCTCTAAAGAAGTCTTTTCCTCTTTTTGATCAAATTCTCCTTCGTATTCAAGAAAGTTTGATAGAACAGCAGTAATCTCTGCTATTTTAAATGGTTTTGCAATATATCCATTCATTCCAGCTTGTTCAGTATCCTCTTTTGTCTGTTGGATAACATCAGCAGTTAAAGCGATAATTGGAGTAAATTTATGACTAATCTCCTCATATTTACGAATAAGTTTTGTAGCTTCCAATCCATCCATATTTGGCATTCTCAAATCCATAAAGACTAAATTGAAATTTTCACTCTTATACAAATTTAAAGCTTCTTGACCGTCATTAGCAATAGAAACTTCTAAATTAAAACTCTTTAAAAGTGTTTTAATTACAATCACATTCGCTTTTGTATCTTCTGCCACTAAAACTTTTCCAATGAATTTTTTCGCTTCAGTATCTTTACTCTGTTTCATTTTCTGATTCAACATGTAGCGAGTTATAAAAGGTGGATTTTTAAAATCTCTTGTTCCTAATACTGTTGCTAAAAACTTATTCATTGTTTTTCTATCAATCGGTTTCACCAAATATCCAGAAGCTCCAGCCTTTTCAAATTCATCAAAGCTCCCTCTGTGTCCCGATGAGGTTACAACAACAATAGATGATGAGATGTTTTTATTATCTTTTATCTTTTTTGAGAGACTTAATCCATCTAAAAAAGGCATGTTTTGATCAGTTAAAACAATATCAAAAGGCTCTCCTTTTTTATTTGCCTCCTCTAAAATTGAAATCGCTTCTCTTGATTCTGCTATTGAAACAATCTCCATCCCAAACTCTTCTAATTGTCCCTCAAAAACAATTCTATTTGTCTCATAATCATCGACAATTAGGGCTTTTACTCCTTTTAAGCTCTTTTTTTCAGAAAGGTCTTTTATTTCTTCACTTTCATATAAAGGAATTTCAAAATAGAATTTTGAGCCAATATGAAGCACACTTTGAACTCCAATTTTTCCGCCCATCAATTCGATCATTTTTTTACTAATTGCTAATCCTAATCCAGAACCGCCATATTCTCGAGTAGTGCTACTATCCACTTGTGTAAAAATTGTAAAAAGATTTTTAAGTTTCTTTTCTGGAATTCCAATTCCTGTATCTTCAATCTCGAAAAGTAGATTTTCCTCTTTTTTTCCAACTCGTAAAAGAACATGTCCGCTTTTTGTAAATTTAATAGCATTTCCAACTAAATTTATCAGAACTTGCTTTAGCCTACTTGGATCGCATTTTATAAATTGTGGGCAAGTTGAACAATAATCAACAATAAGTCTTACACCTTTTTCATTCGCATTATGTTCCAAGAGAAAAACAACATCATTAACGAGATTCTCTAAATCTGTATTAAGCTCTTCTAACTCTAAACGACCAGCCTCAACTTTTGAATAGTCTAAAATGTCGTTAATTATGTCAAGTAGAGAATTTCCTGAATTATAAATTGTCTCTGTAAATTCATATTGCTCTTGATCTAAATCCGTGTTTTGTAAAATTTCTGTTAAACCAAGAATCGCATTCATTGGAGTTCGTATCTCATGACTCATTGTTGCGATAAAGATTGACTTTGCCTCATTTGCACTCTTTTCAACTTTTGCAATTTCCTCTAAGGTATTTTTCTCTTTTTGAACAAATTCATATATTGTTCTTGTAACTCTTTTACTAATATAAAAACCGATAAATAAAAATGAGATTAAAATTAACAGAGTTACTAAAATTAATAAGTGCGAAAAAAATCTTGCTCCATCTCCTAAAACTTCTGAAAAATCCTCTTCTAATTTTGAAATCTCACTATTCAAAATTTCTAACTCATTCCGATAAATTTCTAACTTTTTAAGTTCATTTTTTTTAACAGCAATATCAATACTCTTTCCAAGCTCCTCTAGTTCATTAATTTTATTGTCTGCTTGTTCCCAAATATCTATCGCATCTATTAAATATGGAAAATCCTGAAAATAATAGAAAAGATCAATAAGCAAATGAATGTCATCAGGGTGACTATTTGATTCAATGAAACCCTCCTTTGCTAATTGAAAATCTGGATTTTCGCTCGAAAGTGTCAATCTAGCTTTTTTATATCCATGATTTATAATTAAATCTTTATGAAAAGATTTGTAATCTTCTATGTTTTTTGAATATGTGTAAATATACAAATTTAGAGTCGCATTTTTTTGTGCTTTTGCCCATAAGCTTTCGCTATTTACATAGGCTCTAATTCCATTTAAAATCATCGATGATGAGTAATTTAGTAAAAATATAGTTATGCTTATTGTTGCAAAAATAGTAATAATAGTTCCGATTTTTCTATTTAAAATCTCTTTTTCCATTTTCTTTCACTCCTTTTTCCATTTTATCATTAAAAATTGATTCCAAAATGATTGTTTTTCTGAAATAGCTTTACGATAAAATATTGATAAATATAATTTAAAGGAAAAAAAGGTATGCATAAGTTACCAAAGCTAGGGCTTCTTTATCTTGACCATGTTTTAAGATTTTTTGATAAATCTAATTTTAAAGGGTGGAGAGACCCTATTGAAACAGTTATTTACCACTGGGGAAATGACAAAGATAGATTTGTTGCCGAAGTTAAAAGAAAAAAAATTGAAGTTCTTATTGGAAATATTCCTGCAACTGCATATGAGACTTTTCGAGAAATTGCAAGAGAATTACCAGATGTTGAGTTTGTCCCTTCTCTTGATGCACAATTTTGTAATAAATCAAAAGAGAATGTAACAAGATTTGCACGAAAATATGACATTACAATTCCTAATACTAATATTGTTTATGACGAAGATTTAATAGAAAAATTTATTGAAAAAGCAGATTATCCGAGAATTATTAAAAGATCATATGGTCCTTCAAATTATGGTGGATATTTTGTTCATAAAGTTGATTCAAAGGAGGAAGCGAGTGAGCTTCTTGAAAAGAAAAAGTATCATCCACTCTATACACAAGATTTTGTTCCAATGGCTGCAGATGTTCGAGTTATGCTTGTTGGACACAAACCGATGTGTGCATTTTGGAGAAGACCGCCAGAGGGTGAGTGGCTAACAAATACTTCTCAAGGTGGAAGTATAGATTATCAAGGAATTACAAAAGAGATTTTAGATTTTGCGGTAAATGTTTCAAAATCATCAAATGCGGAATATTGGGCATGTGATATTGCGGTGGCAAAAGAGGACGGAAGTCTTTCACTCCTTGAATCAGCAACAGCATTTGCAGCATTTCCATATATTCGAGATTGGATTGGTCAATATTTGATGTGGAAATTTGGCGACGGACTCTATTCTCAACCAAATATCCCTCTTTACAATTGGGAAGAGCTTGGAAAAATGGATTCTTCAGTTCTACGAGTTTTACGAAATATCACTTTTGGAAAATATACACCATCATCGGATGGAGATTTCTTTGCTGGTGGAAAAGTTGATGAAGAGGGTGGAGCAATTCGTGATTGCGACTATCCAATGCTCAACACAGATAGCGAAGGCAAAAAAGTTGAAGAGTGGTCAAGCGATATTTTTAACTATCAAACAAATTTCAAAAAATTCAATATGGAACAGAGTGATATTGAGGAATTTTTAGACCATTGATCCCCATAGCTTTCTACACAAATTAAAAGTGAAAACCAGTTATATGATTTGACTGGTTCTTTGTCACTTTGAAAAAACATTGTCGGAAAAATCCGACAAAAATTATAAAATTGTTTCCAATTTCCATTTGAGTTGATTGAATTGATTTCCAATTTCGAGACAAAACTCTTTTCCCGATAAGGTCGGTCGCCAAATTCCATTATCATCTCGGAATTGAAAACCTTTTTTCTCTAAAATCAAATTGATTTCTGCTCCAGACATTCCCACCATTTTTCCAATTTCAGTTGGCAAAAAATATGAGTTTTGGAAAGAGTTTCCGAGAAGTTTTGTTGGCGAATTTTCACCCATGATTTTTTCGAGATAAAAAAGTTCTTGCGGACTCAAATCTTTCATCAAGTCGATAAGTTGCAAAACCTCTTTTGTTTCAGAAATCAAATCAGAATAATTTGTTTCTTCCTCTTTTTGCAAAGAATATGAACCAGTTTTTCTGATTGACGGAAGAACTTCTTCCATAATCCACTCTTCGATTTTTTCAGCTTCTGGAAGTCGAGACTTGATAATCAATCGCCAAACATCAGATTCTGGAATCAATTTTGTTTGTGGGTCTAATTCAAGGGTAGGCAAATCACCCACCCCCTTTAAATCTTTGAATTGAACGGCTTTTTTACAATGTTGTTTTATTGCTTTTGGAGTATCAATATAGTTTAAAAGTAAGGCAATGTCTTTTGCAACAAACCACTCTTTGCCTTTAATTGAAAGAATTCTAATATTTGAATGGTCTTGGAAAGTTCTTGATATAATTTCCATTGAAATTTTCCTGTAATTATGGAATTTATTTGAATTGGGTTATTGTCGAAGGTCACCCTTTTCAAACCTTGGAATTATATCTTAAATATATTTATTTTACAAATATTTTATCTAAGATAATGTTTTATTGTTTTTTAGATATTTCAATTAGATGTTTAAATGTGTCAGCAATGTCTTTATTTTTTTGTTTTCAAGAATTAAATTCATAAATTTATCTGCCCATTCAGGAATGCTATTTTTAGTTATCCATTGAGATGGAGTAATTGCATTGACACCCATCATTTCAGCAAGTTCTTTTTGAGTTATTTTGAGTTCTCGGCAAGTCTTTTTAACTAAATTCTCCTCTTTTTGTTCCAAAAATCACCTTTCAATATTTTTCAAAATTCTATCAATTATTGTCATTTCCGTGTTTGTCCTGAAACAAGTTCAGGGCGTGAGTTTTTATTTAACAGATTTATATTTATGTCGATTTTATTTTCAATGTATTTTACAGAAAGGAGAAGAGAATGTTTCTCAGACTTTCGGTGATTATTTCACTTTTCTCAGTTTCGCTTTTTGCTAATTTTGAGACAAAGTGGGCAAACGAGTTCAAATTAAGAGAATTTAATGGTTCACTTAGTTCCATAGTTGTAAATTCAGACAACTCTATTATTGCTATCGGTTCAATTGGTTCAAAAGAGCTTTTTCCAGATCCAGATACACCTCCATCAACTCCAGATGAAAATGCTCTTGTTGTTAAATTTGAGGAAAACGGCTCAATTGCTTGGCACACAATTTTCGGTTCAAAACTGACTCCTGATATTCCTGTTGTTGTTCTTGAGGATAAAAATCTTTCAAACAACTATGAAACAGTTGTTGCTGGTTGGACTGCTGGAGAACTTGAATTCAACACATCTGCTGGTTTGATTGATATTTTTATTGCAAAACTTGACTTTGACGGAAATGTTACAGAGACAATTCAAATTGGAACAGGTGGTCGAGATATTCCAACAAGTGCATTTTTAGATGAGGGTGGAATTCTTTATATTGCAGGTGGATCAGATGCAACAAATGGAAATCCATGGCATGCTCATGAACCACTTGATTTCACAATGAATCCTGTTTTGGAAAATACAAATCACTCTCAGTACAAGCCTTTTGTTATTAAAGTTGATATAGATAAAACTTTAGCTCCTCATGAATTTGAAAGTAGCAGAGTTCTTTTTGAAAATCAAGGAATGAATGACATAAACTTTTGGGACTTAACTTATGAAACTGGAAAAGTCAAAATTCAACTTGACAATGATCCTCAATTTGGAAAGTCAATCTTTTTTTATGACAATTCACAATTGACTCTTCTTGATGATGTTTTAGCACCTCATCCTGTAAATTTAACAGGTGATTTCAAAGATTTTGAATTCTCAAAAGAGACAAACAGTTCAGGAGACCTGATTTATACTTTTTTCTCAATTGATTACACAGGTGTAAATAAATATCGATATTCAAGACCTGATCAGATGACTTTTTCTGAATTCCCAGACTCTATGGATTATCATCAAAACTACTCAACAAGTGGATATTATAATAACAGAGGAGTTTTTTCAAAAAAATCAAACTCTTATTACATTGGAAAAGGAAGTTACGGTCAAAAACTTGCTTTAGAGAAACTAAAAGTAAAAGAGGATTTTATTTTCGAAAACAATGATTCTTTTGGTGAAGTTGGTTTTGATGAGTGGGGATATCCAGGAAACAGTTCAATTTCAGATATAAAACTTGATCGAGATGGAAATGTGATTCTTCTTGGAGGTCTTGGAAGTATTTCTTTAACTGGTGGAGATAACAATGAAACATACTACACTTTCATTATGAAAGTTTCTGATCCTTTTGTTGAAAACACTATTCCAACTGGTTGGTCTCTCCAAAGTGGAAATTTAGCACTCGATGAAATTCCTGAAAGTATTGAAGTTGTTTTTAAATATGGTGCATTCAATGAACAATATTGTTTAGATTATGCTGATGAGTGGAGTTGTAAAGGAATTTGGAAAGTTTTCTCACCTCGTCCTGAACTTCATAAAACTTTAACAGATTATTCTGTTGGTGGATTAGAAGAAATTACAGAAATCAGAAACAGAGATGGAATTTGGATTCTTTCTGAAGATGAAAATATCTCTCTCAATTTTGGATACAACGATACAAATATCTCAATCGTAGATTATCCAGATAGCTGGTCTCTGAATGGAATTGGTGTTGAAACAAATGCTTCAAATATTCTTTGTCAAAATGACGGAAATCACAGTGCAACAACTTGGGCATTCCAAGAAAATATATGGAAAATCAACACAACAGACAACACAAAATTTCCAACAATTGATAGGTTTGAAATGCTTCCTCCAAATAGTGGTTTTTGGGTAAATTGCGAGTCAAATATTAGCTACTAAAAAACTCTCCCTCTCAAAAGTCGGACTTTTCCGACGACTCATTTTTAAGTCTGTTTTCGGAAAAGTTTCCGAAAATAAGACAAACATTTAAAAAGAAAAACATATGAAAAAACTATTTTTAATAATTACAATTTTGCTTCTCTCTTCGTGTAGTGAAGATGAAAAAAATAATCAGAGCAGTGAGCCTCCAAAAGAGATAGAAGAGAATATCGAAGAGACTCCAGAAACAGAAGATGAAGTAATAGAAGAGATTGAAGAAGAGGAAGAAGTTACGGAAATTCCTCAAGACCCGATAGAGGAAGAGCAGATTATCGTAGAAGAGATAATACCTGTGATTAAATCTCTCTATCTTTCGGGAGTTGCAATTGATGGGTATCTTTCAAAGTCAAAAGTTTCTGTCGGAAACAAAAAAGTAGAGACGAATAGCTCAGGTGGTTGGATTATCGAATTTACAGAAAATGAAGATATTGAAACAGAAGTTTCCATTTCTGGAGGAATTGATACGGCAACGGGTGAAAAGTTTGAGGGAGTTTTAAAAGCTCCAGTCTCAAAAGATGATTTAGCTGATGAAAATGAGACAAAAGAGCCGATGCCTGTAACACCTCTAACGACTGTTGTTTCTGCAATGGTGAAAAGTGGAAAATCAAAAGAGGAAGCTCAAAACCAATTGGCAAAATCTCTTGGGGTTGATCCTGCCACACTCTCAAAAGACCCTATTAAAACTTTGGAAAGTGGAACTGAAGAGGAGAGAAAAGAGGCAGCAAAAGCTATCAAAAAAGCTCTTGTTGTTCAGAAATTTGCTGAGTCGATGACAAAATCAATTACTGGAGATGGTTCATCAGAAGAATCACTCTCTACTTTTGATTCTATTGTTTCAGCAGTTGCCAATAAGTTGTCAAGTTCCGATGAGGTCGATTTTGATGAAGTCATGGAAGATACGGACTCAATTGCCGAAGAGAGTGTAAAACTTCTTTCTGAAAATAGTGAGGTTGAAATTGATGTCGAAGAGGCAACCCAAAAATTGAAAGCTGTCGGAGAAATCACAAAAACAATTACAATAATGATCAACTCTATTGATGAAGAGAAATTAGCAAGTGGAGAAGATACAACAACAGTTCTCGAAAGCACTTCAAAAGCTACGGAAATTGCAACTCAAAAATTAGAAGAGAGAGTTCAAGAGATTGCAACGGCAAAACTCGAACAACTGGACGACCTCATCGAAGATTCTAAAAAAGTTACAAATGCTCTTGTAATGATGGGAGGAATTGAATCGATTTCCAAAACAGTCGAAGAGGCCACAAAATCGGCAAATTCTGATGAAAATAGTTCGGCAAAAAGTGTCGATGCCTCTGATTTTGCCGACATGATTTCTGATGATGTCATTGAAGAACAGAGTGAAATTTTTGAACAGTTTGAGGATTTGAATATCTCAACTGAAACACTTTTAGAAGTTGCTACAAAAAGAGAGGGAGAAGAGAATTTATCTTTTACTGATGCTCTCAAAGAGGTTGCAAAAGATACGGAAACTGAAACAAATTTAGATTTAGACTCTATTTTAGAAAAAGTTGAAACTATTGAAAAAGAGATTGAAGAAGCTGAAGAGAATTTAGAAGAGGTCATCGAAGAAGCTGTTGAAGATTCCGTTGTCGAAGAGGTGATACAAGTTCAACCAGATAATGACTCGATTATGTTTTCTAAGTTTGAAATTGGTGGAAATAGAATCGGTGAAACTTTTACGGAAAATATCGGAAGCAATGGAGTTGTAAATTTAATTCGATACCCAAATTTTGGAACAAAAGATATTTCAGAATATACAACGGGTGTGGCAAAAAACCTTTTCACAACTTTTATAACTTTCCAAGATATGACTTTTGAAAATGAGAACCGAACAATATCTATTTTTTACAAAATCACAAATCTAGCAGAAAATAGAACTTTTGTTGCAAAAATTCCCTCTTTAACTCTACAAGTTAGAAATAGAAATTTCTCAATTAATGACATAGATTTAAACCTAGAAATTTCTGAAACTGGAATAGAAAACTACACAGCAAACAGTGAAGACTACATTGATTTTGAAGAGAACAGGTTAGAGATGTCATTCTCTCAACTTCTCTCTGATGACTTTGTCAAAGATGGAAACTACTCAATCTCTTTTGGAATTACAGGTACTTTTACGAATATTTATAATGCTAAGAATGTAGCAGTGGATTTCGGAGAAGACAGAATTCTTTATGGGGTTTCAGGAAATGTTGAAATTTATCGAGCAAATCAAGGTGATTCTTTCGATCATTTGAGACCAACTTATTAGTTGTCATTCTGATTCTGGATTCATTTCAGAATCAACTTCAACTTTTTGCTATTTGCTAGAATTTCTAAAAAACAAGGATAGAAAGGATAGATTTGTTTAAGAAAATACTACCTTTAAATTCAATTATATTTCTTCGGTTTTTTGGAATTTTCCTAGTTCTTCCACTCATTTCAGTTTATGCATCTTCGCTTGAAAACTCCACTCCATTTTTAGTTGGAATTGTTGTCGGTGGATATGCTTTGACTCAGGCATTTTTGCAAGTTCTTTTTGACTAATTCCAAGTTCTCGGCAAGTCTTTTTAACTAAATTCTCCTCTTTTTGTTCCAAAAATCACCTTTCTAAATTTTATCGCTTTTAAAAAACATTGTCGGAAAAATCTCCGACAAAAATTATAAAATTGTTTCCAATTTCCATTTGAGTTGATTGAATTGATTTCCAATTTCGAGACAAAACTCTTTTCCCGATAAGGTCGGTCGCAAAATTCCATTATCATCTCGGAATTGAAAACCTTTTTTCTCTAAAATCAAATTGATTTCCGCTCCAGACATTCCCACCATTTTTCCAATTTCAGTTGGCAAAAAGTAGGAATTTTTGAAAGAGTTTCCGAGAAGTTTTGTTGGCGAATTTTCACCCATAATTTTTTGGAGATAAAAAAGTTCTTGCGGACTCAAATCTTTCATCAAGTCGATAAGTTGCAAAACCTCTTTTGTTTCAGAAATCAAATCAGAATAATTTGCTTTTTTCTCTTTTTGCAAAGAATAAGAGCTAGTTGAAAGAATTTCTTCAATCACTTCATCACACCAAACAGAAAATTTTGCATCAAGCCAACGAGCAAATGAAATAATTAGTTTTTTGTGTATCCAAGTTCCTTGAGTTTTACCTTTTCCAAGAACAACTTTGAATAAATCTTTTTCTGAAATATTAAGCTTCGTGAAATTTACGGAGCTTACAAGAGCATCGATATACTCTTTTGTTTGAGCCGATCTTTTCCAATTGCTTAAATCTTTACCAAAGGCTTCTGCTACTTTTGTCGCATTTAAGTAAATGCTTTCGTCTAAGGAAAAATCAATTTCTAAGGAGGTGTTTTTAAAAGAGAAGGTTTTAGATATAATCGAAATATCCATAATTAAATTGCCTTAATTTGGTTTTTTGAAAGAGGCTTTTGAGGGATTGCTTCTTTCTGAAAAGAATTATATCAATTTTTCAGATTAGTTTAGAGTTTTTTAAAGGTAAAATCTGAAATTCAACTATTTTTAGTATATTGTGAAACTTCTTTTTATAAATTAAAGCTTCCAAAAGAACCTTAATAATTTGTTTTGGTTCTCCTTTTGTCCAATTTGTAACGGTGTCTTGAGAAACATCTAGCATTTTTGCAAGTTCTTTTTGAGTGATTCCAAGTTCTCGGCAAGTCTTTTTAACTAAATTCTCCTCTTTTTGTTCCAAAAATCACCTTTCTAAATTTTTCAAAATTTTATCGCTTTTAAAAAACATTGTCGGAAAAATCTCCGACAAAAATTATAAAATTGTTTCCAATTTCCATTTGAGTTGATTGAATTGATTTCCAATTTCGAGACAAAACTCTTTTCCCGATAAGGTCGGTCGCAAAATTCCATTATCATCTCGGAATTGAAAACCTTTTTTCTCTAAAATCAAATTGATTTCTGCTCCAGACATTTTTCTCTTTTTGCAAAGAATAAGAACCAGTTGAAAGAATTTCTTCAATCACTTCATCACACCAAACAGAAAATTTTGCATCAAGCCAACGAGAAAATGAAATAATCAGTTTTTTGTGAATCCAAGTTCCACCATATCTGCCCTCTTTTGAGATGATGTAGTTTAACTCACCTTTTTCGGGGTAGTTAGAAAGAGCTTCTAAATATTCAATGGTGTTAGAGTTTTCTTTCCATTTATCAACTCTTTTACCAAATGCCTTTGCTGTTTTTGTAGCATTTAAGTAAATTTCTTCATTGATTTTGTCAAAAAATATCTCTTTGCCAGAAAAGACTTTTGTTATAATTGATTGTTCCATTTTTTAACCTTGAATGGATATTTTGAATATAGGTTTATTTGGAAGTAGCTCTATATTCAAAGCTAATGTTAGCAGAAGAATTATATATTGTCAATTTTAAATGATGTTTAATCAATTACTTTTGAAATTATATGTGTTTTTAGTTTGCTATTTTCAATTAAAAGTGCAAAATGCTTTTTTGTAGATTCCGTTAAGTTTGCTCCCCGATTCCATCGTGAAATTACAGCTTCAGAAAAACCAGTTAAATTTGCCAACTCTTTTTGATTGATTCCAAGTTCTCGGCAAGTCTTTTTAACTAAATTCTCCTCTTTTTGTTCCAAAAATCACCTTTCTAAATTTTTCAAAATTTTATCGCTTTTTCGGACTTGACAAAATCATTTTTTTTTTATAATTTTGTAGCTCAAAATTATGAGTGAGGTTATAAAGGAGGAACTCTTAATTATGAAAAAGATTTTAATCGGAACTGCTTTAGTTCTTGGACTTACTTCATCATTATCTGCAAAATGTGAAATGGTTACAATGCCAAAGCCAGGTGGAGGTGCTGAAACTATTATGATTTGCTATTAATCAAAATCTCTAATTTAAAAAGTCGTCGATTTATTTGGCGACTTGAGTTTCAAACTCAAAGTAACAGGTTGTAAATTCATAATTCTTCAATTTGTATTTGGAAACAAGGTTTTAACCTTGCCACAATTGGACGAGACTAAAGTCTCGTTTCCGTAATCTATTTCACAACCAAATTTACAAGTTTGTTTGGCACAAGAATCTCTTTCACAAGATTTTTTCCCTCTAGCCATTTTGAAACTGTCTCTTTTGCAACTCCCAAAATTTCATCTTTTGTAGCTTCTGGAGAAACAGAAATTTCACCCCGTTTTTTTCCATTGACACTAACACCAAGAGAGATTTCATCTTTTTCAAAAACAGCATCAGGAATTGAAATATCAGCAAAGTTTTTCCGACTAAAGAATTTTTCAGAAAGTTCCCAAGCTAAATGTGGAGCAACAGGCTCAAGAATATTTAGTAAAACCCAATATCCCTCGGTCCAAATTTTTCTATTTGTTTGCTTGTCAAGTCCATTTACAGCTTCCATGATTCCAGCGATAAGAGTGTTGAAAGTGTAGCTATTTTTATGAACCTCATCGGCTCTTTGAACAGCTTCATAGACTTTTCGTCGTGCAAATTTTTCATCTTTGGAAAGCTCTTTTTGAGAAATATTTGGAATTTCAGAAGCAGAATCAACATTTTCACTTTTCATAACAAGCCGACGAAGAAATTTAAAAGCCCCATCAACCCCGCTGTCATTCCACTCTAACTCTTTTGTTGGTGGAGCTGTGAAAAGCATGAAAAGTCGAGCCGTGTCTGCCCCATATTTTGAGATGATTTCATCAGGATCGACTACATTTCCTTTCGACTTGCTCATTTTTGCACCATCTTTTAAAACCATTCCTTGAGTCAAAAGATGTTTAAAAGGTTCAGAAACTTCTATTTTTCCAATATCTCTCAAGAGTTTTGTAAAGAAACGAGCATAAAGTAGGTGTAAAATCGCATGTTCGATTCCTCCAATATAGTGATCTACTGGACTCCAATATTCAGTATCTCCAAAAGCTTCATTTTTCGGATTTTTTGCCGTGTAGTGGAATTGATACCAAGATGACTGAACGAAAGTATCAAGTGTGTCCGTTTCCCGAGTTGCTTCACCTCCACAAACTGGGCAATTTGTATGTTTCCAAGTTGGGTGTTCTTCAAGTGGATTTCCCTCACCCGTGATTTCAACATCTTCAGGTAGGGCAACAGGTAAGTTTTCAATTTTTTCTGGAACAGTTCCACACTTTTGACAATGAACAAGTGGAATCGGTGCACCCCAATATCGTTGTCGTGAAATTCCCCAATCTCGTAATCTGTAATTTATGATTGCTTTTCCGAGTTTCTCTTTCTCAAAATGGTCTATTATTTTCTCTTTCGCTATCGTATTTTCCAAACCAGAAAATTCACCAGAGTTTTGTAAAATTCCCTCTTCTATGTAAGCTGAATCTTCAGTGTGCGATGAGGTCGGTGGAACAATCACAACTTTTTTCTCAATTCCATATTTTGTTGCAAATTGATAATCTCTTTCATCATGCGACGGAACTGCCATCACTGCACCCGAACCATAATCGACAAGAACAAAATTAGCTACCCAAATTTCCACTTTTTTGCCTGTGAGTGGGTGAATTGCAAAAATTCCTAAAGGCACTCCCTCTTTGTCCATCATCGCTCGTTCTCGGGCTGGAACTTTTCGGATATTTTCAATCCATTCCCGTTTTTCAGAATCAAGATTTTCTAAGACCTCATCGACAATTGCATGTTCTGGTGCAACCGCTGAATATGTTACTCCGAAAATCGTATCTGGTCGAGTTGTAAAAACTGAAAATTCTGAAATATCTCCAACTGGTTTTTCCAATTTAAAATCGAATTCTAAACCTCGACTTTTTCCAATCCAATTTTCCTGCATTGTCCGAACTTGAGAAGGCCACTCCTCTAATTTTTCCAAATCATTCAAAAGCTCTTCTGAATAATCCGTTATTTTTAAATAGTATTGCTCCATCTCTTTTTGCACAATTTCCGTATCACATCTCCAACATTTTCCCTCGATCACCTGCTCGTTTGCCAAAATTGTCAAATCGTGAGGACACCAATTTAAGTTTGCTGACTTTTTGTAAAGAATTCCACGATTCCAAAGTTCTATAATAAATTCTTGCTCAAATTTTGTATATTCGACATCAGAAGTTGCAAATTCTCGATCTTTAGAGAAAGATAGTCCGAGAGATTGAAGCTCTTTTCTCATGTAGTCTATGTTTTCATAAGTCCATTTTTTTGGGTGAGTTCCGTTTTTTATCGCTGCATTTTCGGCAGGCATGCCAAAAGAATCCCAGCCGATTGGGTGAAGCACATTGAAATTCTTCTTTCTGTAATACCGTGCAAAAGCATCACCAATTGTGTAGTTTCGGACATGCCCCATATGAATTCTTCCACTTGGATATGGAAACATGCTTAAAACATATTTTTTCTCTTTTTCACTATTTTCTTCAGGTTCAAAACTCTTGTTTTTTCTCCAAAAATCTTGCCATTTTTTCTCAATTTCACTTGGATTGTAATGCAATTCTCAAATTCCCATTTTTAGGGAATTATAATCAATAAAATAGTGCAAACCAGATTGTCTTGTTTTCTGTGAATGTAACTCTATGTTTTTTGTGGGCTTCGATAAAAATCGAGTCTCCTTTTTTTAAACTGATCTCTTTTTTGTTTTCAAAGAGAATTCTTCCTTCGCCTTCTAAAACAATTACAAATTCGTTTTCATCTTGGTCATACCAATAATTTGAAGGTGAAGTTTGTCCAAAAGAGACTATTCTCTCAATTCTTACATTTTTGTCTTCTAAAACTTTTTCAAATATCTCAAAATCTTTTTCATCTGAAATATTTTCTAAAAAATTAAATTTTTTCATTGTTTCTAGGTTCGGATTTAACTCCGAACAAAAGTATTAAACATTAAAACGGAAATGCATGACATCGCCATCTTTTACACGATACTCTTTTCCCTCTAACCTCATCGCTCCATTTTCTTTGGATTTGCTTTCTCCACCATATTTAATATAGTCGTTGTATCCAATTACTTCAGCACGGATAAAACCTTTTTCAAAATCATTGTGAATTACAGAAGCGGATTTTGGAGCTAACCAGCCATCTTCAATTGTCCAAGCTCGAACCTCTTTTACTCCAGCCGTAAAATATGTGATAAGTCCAAGTTTTTGGAAACCTCTCCGAATAATCTGATTTAAACTAGATTCAGTCGCACCCATTGATTCTAGAAATTCTTGAGCTTCATCTTCATCAAGTCCAACAAGCTCTTCTTCAACTTTTGCACACAATTTAATTGTTTCAGCACCAACTTTTTCGGAATACTCTTTGACTTTTTTTACAAAATCATTATCTTCACTTAGACCATCTTCATCAACATTTGTACCGTAAATCACATCTTTGTTTGTTAAAAACCGAAGTGCAATATCAAGTTTTTTGAAATCATCGCTCTCTCGATCTTCAAAAGTTCTCACGGGCTGATTTTCTTCTAAATGAGAAAGTAATTTGTCGATGAGGTCAAGCTCTTTTCTCGCATCTTTATCAAATTTTGCCTGTTTTGTAGATTTCTCTTTTCGTCTTTGCAAAGTCTCTAAATCAGCAAAAAGAAGCTCAAGTTCAATAATTTCAATATCTCGAATTGGATCTATTTCACCCTCAACATGTGTAATATTTCCATCTTCAAAACATCTCACCATGTGTAAAATAACTTCAGTTTCACGAATATTTGAGAGGAATTTGTTTCCTAATCCTTCACCTTTACTCGCTCCTTTGACAAGTCCCGCAATATCAACAAATTCAACTGTTGCGTGTTGGACTCGTTCAGGATTGACAATTTTTGAGAGTTCGTCAAGTCTCGTGTCTGGAACAGGAACAATTGCCTTGTTTGGCTCAATTGTGCAAAATGGATAATTTTGTGCTTCTGCATTTTGTGTTTTTGTTAGTGCATTAAAAGTTGTGGATTTTCCGACATTTGGTAATCCAACAATTCCGATACTTAATCCCATAGGTTCTCCTTAAATTATCGGAATTCTATCAAAGGTGATTTCTCTAATTACAGAATCAAATTTAAAAGTTGTCAATAACTCCGCCCTAAAGAGCGGAGCTTGTAGA
>AKKQ01000027.1 GCA_000276965.1 Thiovulum sp. ES
GTTGTTTTTTAATTTGAATTTCAAAATCAGAAAAGGAATTTGAGATTTTTTTACAAGTTTCTGAATTATTTAAAATAGAATTTAATTCATATAGTTTTCTGTGGAGTTCAATTTTTTGAATTGGATGGGAGACCCAGAAAATAATTTTTTTGTGTTTAAATGATAGAATTGTGTCTTTTAGGTTTAGACATTCGATGATATGATCAAAACACTTATAATTAGATAATTTTTCGAGTTGAGGAAGTTTATAAACAGTATGCAAAAGATTTTCAATGTCATGAACCATAAACTTATTATAGCAACTTTATTATTTTTTCTTTCTTCATGCGGATACAAGGCGGATCCAATTTGGAAAGATGATTTGAAAGAGAGTGGGAAAAGTGAGTAAGATTTACGACTACATTATTGTTGGGGCTGGAGTGGGAGGTCTCTATTCAGCACTTAACATTCCAAAAGAGAAGAGTGTTCTGCTTGTTAGCAAAGATGTGCCATGGGAAGCAAATAGTTTTTATGCACAGGGAGGAATTTCAGTTGCAAGAGATGAAAATGATGTTGAATTGCATATAAATGATACTTTTTTGGCTGGTGGAGAAGTCGGAGACTTAGAAATGATAGAAATCATGGTTTCTGACGGAATGAAAGTTATAAAAGAACTGATTGAAATGGGCTTAGAATTTGATAGAGATGAAGAGGGAAATCTTCTTTTTACAAAAGAGGGAGCACACTCAACGGACAGAATTTTACATCTTGGTGGAGATGCTACAGGTAGATACATGCACTCTTTTATGCTGTCAAAATTGGAAAATGAGATTTGGTATGAAACAGATGTTACAGATATTCTGGCATACGATTCTATTTGTTACGGTTTGACTGTGTATCAAAAAGGAGAATTCCAAAATATCTACGGTAAAAACATAATTCTTGCTTCAGGTGGAATCGGAAATATTTACAGGTATAACACAAATGCTCGTGGAATTTCTGGAGATATTCAGGGAATTGCAATTGAAAAAGGGATTCCTCTTCGAGATATGGAGATGTTGCAATTTCACCCAACTGTTGTTATGATTGATGAAGAGTCTTCACTTTTAAGCGAAGCAGTAAGAGGTGAAGGTGCTTTTGTTGTTGATGAAGATGGGAAAAGATTTCTTTTTGATTACGACCCTCGAGGCGAAATGGCAAGTCGAGATATTGTATCCCGTGCAATTTTGAGCCACAAGAAAAAAGCATTTTTAAAGATTTCACACTTTGACAAAGATTGGTTTTGGGAAAGATTTCCAACAATTTCAAAATTTCTTGATAGCTCAGGATTCCAATTGACAAGTGATTTAATTCCAATTTCTCCAGCATTTCACTATGCGATTGGTGGAATTGTTACGGATAAAAATGGAGTTGTTGAGGGTTATAAAAACCTCTATGCAGTTGGGGAGATTGCATCAACAGGAGTTCACGGTGCAAATCGCCTTGCAAGTAATTCGCTTTTAGAAGCTGTTGTTTTTGCAAAAAGAGCTGTTGAAAAAAGTTTAGAAACAGATTTTAAATTTCAATTTAGAGAGTTTCCAATTAATAGAAAAAAGACTATTAAAAGTGGAGATAATGAATTAAGAAAAGAGCTTCGTTCTCTCATGTGGCGATATTTGTCAATCGAAAGAGATGAAAAGGGAATGAAAATCGCACAAAGTCGTGTAAATGAGATGTTAAATTCTGACATTGGTCGAAAATTAAAACTCCAACTTTTAACAGCGAATGAGATAATTCGTTCTGCAATAGAGAATAGAGAATCTAGGGGAGTTCATTATCGAACAGATGTATAGAAAAATTTATCCTGTTGCTTTTGTGGAATATGATGGAGACAAGAGTGAAATGGCGATAGATTGGGCAGAGGACAATTCTGATAAAGTCAAAATTTTACAATATCGAGTTGTTTTTGAGGATTTTGAAGGTAACCAAAAAAGGGTTAGTTTTGAAGATAAAGAGGAGTTTTTTAAGGCTATTCTTATGATAGAATCTAGCAATAGAGTTTAAAGAAGAGGGCTACAAATGTCTTTAAAAGATGATTTAGCAAATCAAAAAATGGATTTTGAAAAGAGGATTTTCCCAGAAAAAATATCTGAAACAGAACAAGAAGAGTTAGTAAAAGTGTTTAAAGAGATAGAAGAGATAGAAGAACCAGAAATTAGTCTTACAAAGGATTATGTTTTAAATATTTTTTCTAATAATTTAGATTTAAGAAAGTTTATAAGGTTAGATAGCAATTCAATAGCGATTGAGGAGCTTTATAAATATCTAAATAGTGGTTCTAGAATTACCCTTCTTCTTGGAGAAAATGGAACTGGAAAAAGTCTTCTTCTAAAAAAAATGCATCATATTTTAAAAGAAGAAGATAGGAAAGTTGTCTTTTTTGAGAAAAAAGTTTATAACGATGAGGTTCTATTTGAACAGATTGTTCTTCAGCTTTTTTCAACTGAATTTTTTGAAAGAGATTTAAACCCAAATTTTGAAAATTTATTAAAATTTGTAAAAGGTAGTGTTGCACCAAACAACAGACCAATTATTTTAATGGACAATGCTGAAAGCTACTCGAATACAACTTTAAACAAATTAAGAGTTCTTTCGGATACAGGTAGAATGGCTATTTGTTTTGTTGCAAAGAACTTTACTGATAGCTCTCCATTTTCAAATGAAAGATTTATGATTGGTGGAATGGTTCGACTCGATAATTTAACTCTAAAAGAGCTTGAAATATATATTAAGAACAAACTTATGAGAGTTGGTAGAGTTTCACTTTTTGATAAATTTACACAGAAATTTATTAAAATAATTCATACTCTTTCAGATGGAAATTTTAAAAAAGTGAATAAACTTATTTATAACATATTTTTAAATTATCCAGAACTTTCAAAAGAGAACTCATCTTTTATTCTAAGCAAAAAACATATAGAAGTTACCGCAATTCAATTAGGTTTTATAAAACTCAAAGAGGCATTTGCGACAGATTTAAGACATCTTCCAACTGCTGAACTTGTTTGGAACACATGGAATTTCCGAAAGAGTTTAAAACTCGGCTCTTTTATCGTCGTACCATCTGTTATCGCTTTGACATATATTTTGACAACTAGCTCAAACAAAGATTTTGGAATTAATAAAACAGAGTTAAAAGAGCAAGATTTTGAAATTGCAAAACCTATAAAAATAGATAATAATTTTTCTGCTGTTCAAGACCTCATCGCTAAAAAAGAGATAGAAAGTCAAAACAGAGAAGAGAAATCTGAATTCGTGAAACCCATAAAAAAAGAGAAAATCTTAAATCAAAAACTTTCAGAAATAAATTTTAATCGAAGTATCTTTAAAAATCCTCTTAAATTATCTCCAAAAACAGCATATTTTAATAATGAAAAATTGAATCTCATTTTGGATGAAACCCCAAAAGCTGAAAACAAATATATTGTTAAATTAGAAAACGATCTCTATAAAAATGAGACAATAGATACTCTCTTGAAAATAATTGATTTTTATAGAGTTGAGCGAAATTATGAAATGTTGTTGAAATACTCTCTACTATTAAATAACAAGGATAGCAGTTTGCAAATACCTTATAATATAATTTACGAAATCTTACAAAATGAAAATCAATTCAAAGATGCTGAAAAAGTACTTTCTGCTTGTAAAAACTGTAAAAAAGAGAAGAAGAAATAATGCAAAAAGTTTTGATTCTATGCACAGGAAATAGTTGTCGCTCAATTCTTGCAGAAGCTATGATCGATTCAACTTTCAATTCTGTTTTAGCTTACAGTTCTGGTGTTTCTCACTCTGGAAATGTAAATATTAATGCTAAAAAACTCCTACAAAATCTCGGGATTTGGAGTAAAAAATACTATTCAAAAGGTTTAAAAGATGTTGAAAACATAGATTTTGATCTTGTTGTAACAGTTTGCGATAGTGCAAAAGAGAGTTGTCCAATTTTTCCAAAAGATGTCAAAACCATTCATATTGGTTTTGTTGATCCAGATGGGCAAGATTTTCCAGAATTCCAAAAGCTTTGGGCAGAAATGCAGGAAAAATTAATTCCAAAAATATCTAAAATTTTAAAACTTAATTAGGAGGCAAAATGAAAAATATGTCTATAAAAACAAAAGTTATTATGAATGTCATCATCTCTTTCTTCATAATAGCTTTAACGATGATCTATATAAATTATAGCGACTCAATGGCTCTGCTAGAGGAGACTGCGGATAAGCAGTTTAAAAACTTTGAAACTCTCTTCAATACAACAACAAATACTCAAGCTATTTCCCTAAAAATGTCTCTTGAGACAATGGTAAATGATCGAAAAGTTATTGAGTATTTTCGAGATGGTGAAAGAAAGAAACTCGAGAACTTACTTCTACCAATTTATGAAAATTCACTAAAACCTGTCTATAAAATTCGACAATTCCAATTTCATTCACCACCTGCAACATCATTTTTGAGACTTCACAAACCATCAAAGTTTGGTGATGATCTATCTTCTTTCCGTGCAACTGTAACAGCTTCAAACTCGTCAAAAAAAGAGGCTGTTGGTATTGAAGTTGGTCGAGGTGGTCCAGGTCTTCGAGCAGTAATTCCTGTTTCTGATTTTAATGGAGATCATATTGGAACAGTTGAATTTGGTGGTAGTCTTGTATCTATTCTAAAAGATGGTGCAAAACTTTTTGAAATTGATTATGCAATTGGAATTAAAGAGAGTGTTTTTCACAAAGCTAGAAGATTTAAGGGAAAAGATACTGACATTAGAAAAGATGAGCTAATTTATTACGAATATAGTTCAAATAAAGTTAGACTCTTTATTAAAGATATGCCAAGAGTTGTTGTTGATAAAACTTTGATTGATGGAAATAATGCCTCTTACTCTTTTGCTGTTTTTGACTTTATGGGAAATGTTGTAGGATTTATTACACTGAATAAAGATGTTTCCGAACAATTAGACGAAATTAAAAGCAATTTAATTGTATTTGCTCTCACAATGCTTGGATTTATGATTCTTGTTTCAGGTATTATGGCTTTTGTTCTTACAAAAACACTTAATCCTTTAAATGAATTTATTGGAATGCTAAATGAATTGACAAGTGGAGATCAAGGTGGAGATTTAACACAAAGAATTAAAGTTCATGCACATGATGAAATAGGTCGAGCAAGTCATTCTATTAACAATTTTATTGAACTAACAATGAAGCTTATTGAGGGAATTAAGAAAGAGTCTGTCGGTTCTATTGAATTAAATAAGAGAGTAAATAAACTTTCTGAAAGTGTTCATAATACTGCTAAAGAGCAAAGAAATTTAATGAATTTAGCTTATAATATTTCTGTAAAAGTTAAAACACTAGCAGGAAGTAATGAGTTAAATGCTGATACTTCATTAAATGCTGTTCTTGAAGAAGCTCGGCTTGTTACTCATATGATGGCAGATTTAGAACATATGAAAGAGTTTATAAAGAAAGTTAGTTTAGATGGTGAGGGGCTTTCTGGAAAAATCATCACTCTTAAAAAAGAGGTTGCTGGAGTAAAAGAGATAACTCAACTTATTGCAAGTGTTGCTGAACAGACAAACTTACTTGCATTAAATGCCTCAATTGAAGCAGCAAGAGCTGGACAACATGGAAAAGGTTTTTCTGTTGTTGCTGATGAAATTCACAAACTCTCTGAAGAGACACAAAATGCACTTCGAGAAATTGATAGTAAAATTGATGAACTTACAGAATTCGTTTCAATTCTCTCAAAAGAGGCACACACAAATTCAGAATCCGTGAATAGCATGACAAAAAGTGTTGATATTGTTACTGAAAGTTCTTCAGAACTTCTTATGAAATCAGAACATAGTATTAAAGCAACTGAAACTGCAAAATCAGATTCTGGTATTATTATTAAATCAATCAATGAACTGTCAAACCACATTTCTGAAACAGTTAAAATTACAAATAGAGTTGATGATACTTCTGACAAATTGGCAGATGTTTCGTCCAAAATGAATGGTGCAATGCAACATTTACAAGATGAAATGGGTAAATTCAAAACAGATCACGACAAGCCAGTAGTTGAAAAGAAAAAAGAGGATGACCATTTTGACCATGAAGAGTAATCTTTTACAAAATTATGTTCGATTTAATTTAGAATTTAAAAAAGGTGAGGGGGCAACTCTCACTTCAAAAAGTGGTGAAAAATTTATTGACTTTGCTTCAGGAATTGGAGTTGTTTCACTCGGACATTCAAATTCTGAATGGTCTGAAGCGATTTCAGAACAGCTGAAAACTTTAACTCATGTTTCAAATTTATATGGAAATGAGATTCAGGAAAAAGTGGCAAGAAAGATTTCAGAACTAGCAGGTTTTGAACTATTTTCATTTTTTGCAAATTCAGGAGCAGAGGCAAATGAGGGTGCAATAAAACTTGCACGGAAATATGGAAAAGGCGATCGATTTGAGATTATTTCGTTAAAAAATTCTTTTCACGGTCGAACACTTGGATCACTTTCTGCGACTGGTCAAGAGAGTTTGCAAAATGCTTTTAAACCGATGATTGATGGTTTTAAATTTGCGGAAAATGTGAGTGAAATTGAAAATCTGATTTCAGAAAAAACGGTTGCGGTAATTTTGGAACTTGTTCGAGGTGAGGGTGGAGTTGAAATGCTATCTATTCCTGAAGTCCAAAAATTAGCAAAAACTTTGAAAGAGAAAGATATTTTACTAATTGTTGATGAGGTGCAAAGTGGAGTTTATCGGACTGGTGAATTTATCGCATCAAAATATTTTCAAATCGAGCCAGATATTATAACTTTTGCAAAAGGTTTAGGAAATGGAATCCCAATTGGAATCGTTGCGACAAAATTAGAAAATGGTTTTGTGGCTGGAGATCACGGTAGTACTTTTGGCGGAAACTATATTTCTTCAACTGCGACTCTGAAAACTCTCCAAATTTTAGAACGAGAAAAAGCGACAATTTATAAAAATATTGAGATTTTTGAAAAGAACATTTCTGACCTCATCGAATCTTTTCCAAACATCTTTGAGCGGAAAACTGGACTCGGATTGATGAGAGGAGTTGTTGTGAAAAATGGAGATGTTGGTGATATTGTTAAAAAGCTAAATTCTGCAAAGGTCTTGACTTTAAAAAGCGGAAATAATACTTTGCGATTTTTACCTCCGCTCCTAATTTCTGAAAATGAGATTGCTGAAGGTTTTAAACGAATTCGGGAGGCACTCAATGGAAATTAATCAACTTTTAGAAATGGACAATGTTCATCTTCTGCAAAGTTTTGTTCAGAGCAATCACCGTGTTCTTGAAACTCTTGATGAAGATGGAAATAACCTACTAATTCTCGCTTTCAAAAAAAATTCTAGCGATGAGGTGATTCAATTTTTAGCTTCTGAAATTGATCCAAATATTGGAAATGAAGTCGGAATTACACCCCTTTTTATTGCAATTCAAAAAGGTCGGCAAAATTGGGTTGAAAATTTCATAGAACTCGGAATCAGTCCAAGCGAAACAGAGAGAGAATCTGGTTTTACTCCGCTCATGGAAGCAATTGTTTCGTATCAAGATGATATTGCAAAATTGCTTTTAGAAAAAGGTGTAGAAAAAAATGTGCGAGACCGACACGGTTTGACTGCTCTTGATTATGCTCGAAAAATGCGACGAAACGACCTCATCGAACTACTTTCTCAAAATTGAAAACTGAAAAACTAGACCTTTCAAAATTCACTTCAATTGGAATCGGTGGAGAAAGAGAAATCTTTATAATTGAATCTAAAAATGAGATTTCTGATTTTAAAGATTTTTTTCTTCTTGGCGGTGGAAATAATATTCTGTTTTCACCAGAATTCCAAAAACCCGTATTAAAACTTGGCGAAAATTTCAAATTTATAAAAACAGAAAACAACTTTTTGAGAATTGGTGCTAGTGCTACAAATCGAGAAATTTTCCAATTTGCAAAAAAAAACAATATTTCTGGTTTTGAGTTTTTAAAATATCTTCCATCAAGTTTAGGCGGACTTGTCAAAATGAATGCAGGAATGAAAGAGTTTGATACTTTCCAAAATCTAAATCGTGTCCGAACTGAAAAAGGTTGGATTTCAAAATCTGAAATTGAGTTTGGCTATCGATTTGCAAAAATTAGTGGTGTGATTTTTGAAGCAGAATTTGAAATCAAAAACGGATTTTCTGAAAATCTTGTGCAGACTTTTAAAAATATGAGAAAAAATCAGCCAAAAGAGAAAAGTGCAGGTAGCACATTTAAAAATCCAAGCGGAAATTTTGCAGGAAAATTAATTGAAGATGTCGGGCTAAAAGGCTTTAAAATTGGTGAAATGGCTTTTTCTCCTCTTCATGCAAATTTTCTAATAAATTTTGGTGGTGGAAATTTTTTCGATTCAATTAGACTAATAGAACTAGCAGAAAAGAGAGTTTTTGAAAAGTTTAGAATCAGACTCCAGAGAGAAATAGTAGTTGTGAATTAACTTTTCTACATAAGATACAATTTTAATAAAAATGGAGATTAAATGTTTGAGGAATTTATAAGAAAACTGAAAAGTGAAGAGAAATTTATAACCCTTGAAACAACTCCAAATCGTTCTGCTTCTCTCCAAAAACTTGTAGAAAAGATTGAAAAAAGTGGAGTTGTTGAAAATATAGATGGTTTTTCAACAACAGATAGCCCACTTGCAAAAATGAAATATAGTTCGCTTTTTTCAGCTGTAAAAATCCAAAATAGATTTCAAAAACCAGTTTTAGCAACTGTTTCAATGAGAGATAAAAATAAGATTGCTTTACAATCCGATCTGCTTGGAGCAAATGATTTTGATATTCGGACGATTCTGGCATTGACTGGAGATAGTGCAAAAATTTCAGATCAGCCAAACACGACTGGAGTTTTTGAGGGTGATAGCACACTTTTGCTTGATATTGTCAATTGTTTCAACACAGGAATTGATTTTGCAGGAAAACCTTTTGCGGAGGGAGAAAAGCCAAAAGAGATTTACCCTTTTACAGTTGTTAATTCAAGTGCAAGAAATTCAAAAACACTACTAAAAAAAATGGTAAAAAAGATTGAACACAGCACGGTCGGAATTATTTCACAACCAATTTTCAATCGCGAACAGGCACAGAATCTTCTGCAAATTTTTGAGAGTGCAAAAGAGAAATGTGGGTGTCCAAATCCGACTGCACAGCTTGTTTTTGGTCTTTTTCCATTGACTCGTTTCCGAACTGCACAATTTTTAGCTTCACATGTTCCAGGAATTGATGTTCCGCAAAATTGGTTGGATTCTTTGAGAATTGCATCGCAAAATAGTGAAGAAGAGGAATATCGAGTTGGAATGGATATGAGTAGAGAATTGTATAGGGATATTTTAGAGATTCATCCAAAAATTCATATGATGACAGCGAATCGATTTGAAGTTGCAAAAGAGGTTTTAACATAATGGACGATTTTTTAGAAGAGAACAGTGAAATTATTAAACACATTAAAAAACTTACAAAATCACTTCAGGGGAGTTTTTCAACACAAAAAGAGCTTGTCAATTCTGCGACCTCATCGTTAAATATTTTTGAAAAAGAGTTTGAGATGAATTTCTCAAATCGAGAGAGGGAATTTCGAGAACTTTCACACATAAGTCGAGACATAAAAGATAATTTTGCTTTTACTGTTTCAATTGTTGAAGATTTAAAAGCGATTCAAAAACTTGTTTCACAAATCGATGACATTGTTTTTTCTGTTTCAGTTGAAGCAGATAAGTTTGAAAATAATGAGAAAATAAATGAGGGTTCAAAAAAGATTCGTAAATTTAGCGATGAGGTCAAAAATTCGCTTGAAAAAATTTTTACAAAAGAGATTAGAAACAAAACTTTTAGCGAACACAATCGCTATGTTAGAAATTCTGTTGTTCATAGAATTGATGATGAACTTGAAAGTTTACAAAGATATATAAAAAGTCGAGAAGAACAGCAAAATCGTATCTCTAAAATGAGTTCTGGTTTTGAAAATCTCGAAGAGGCTCTTTCTCAAAATTCGGCAATTATTTCTGGCATAGATCAGCTAACCGATGCTTTTACTTTAAACGGTGATAAAAAAGCTTTGGGACTCTCTGAAAAAAAAGAAGAGCCAAAAATCGAAACTAAAAAAGTTGAAACTGAAGAGAAAGGCGAATTTAAGCCGAAAGAGATTATTCGGAAAATGACAATTGGGGATTTCTAAATTATTTCTAATAAAAAGCGATTAAATAAGAAAAAAGGATATTTGTATGATTGTTTGGAATCGAACAATTCGGATATTTCACTTTCTTCTTATTATTTCAATAGTCTCCGCTTTTTTAACTGAAGACTTTGAAAAAATTCATGAAGCGATAGGATTTTTTATTCTATTTCTAATTCTCTTTCGACTTTTCTACGGAATTTTCGCAAAAGATAGATTTGCAAAATTGTCGGAATTTTTTCACTCCCCAAAAGCAATTTTCCGTTTTTTTAAATCTGTTTTAACTTTTAAAGAAGAGCGACATCTAGGACATAATCCACTTGCAGGAATTGTTATGTTCTCAATTTTTATGCTTTTGTTTGTTATAATTTTTTCAGGTTCTCTTGGTTTTGCAATGAAAGAGGAAGATGGAATAATGGCTCTTTTTGTAGAAGCAAATTTTCAAATTGGAAAAACTCTGCTAGATATTCATCACATTTCAACAAATCTTTTACTTGCTCTTATTGGATTACATTTAACTGGTGTTTTAGTTAGTTCGATCTTGACAAAAGAGAATCTACCAAAATCTATCTTTTTTGATGGAAAAAAACGGGAGGAAAAATGAGATTTTTACTTTTAATCGCTTTTTCATTTTCAACACTTTTTAGTGAAGAGATTTCTGAAAAGGCAGAAAGTATTGCAAAAGAGGTTGTTGAAACCTCTAAAGATGTCGCAAAGGAGATGGTAAAAGCTCCAAAAAAAGCGATGGGATACACGGACTACGAAGAGTGGCACGAAAATAGTGGATACATTACTCTTGGTCTTCTTGGTGCAACAATGCTAACAACTTGGAATGAAGATATTCATAAAAGTTTTGGAATTGCTTCAGCTGTTGGTATGGCAACAACAACAACTCTTGGAGTTGTCGCACATAAAGACACAGTTTTTGACTTATCTGATGGTTGGAAAAAAGAGCATTGGCACTCACTTTTAGGAGCATTTGCAACAGTTGCTATTATTATGTCAGTTTCACAAGCTCCTGAAGATGCACATGCTGGATTGGGAATGGTTGGTGGAATTTCTGCTGGTATCTCATATGCAATAGTTGAATGGTAAAAGGAAAAATTATGAAAAAATATTTATTAAGTCTCTCGCTTGTCGCAAGTGCTTTCGCATTTGAAGTAGAACCTGTTACAGATAGTGAAATGAAAGATGGCTGTATTGATTGCCATTTTGTTTATCAAGCAGAATTTTTGCCAAAACGATCTTGGGAAAAAATGTTTGAGAAAAGCGAATTGGAAAATCACTTTGGAAAAAAAGTAGAACTTTCAGATGGTCTGACTTCAAAATTTCTAAAATACTATTTAGAGAATGCATCAGATATTTCAGAAAGTAAAGTTGCAGGAAAGATAAATCGTTCAATTGAGCCAGACTCTACACCATTACAAATTTCAAAAGTTCCGTATATTGTTAGCAAACATGAAGATTTGCCAAAAGAGATGTTTTTAGAAAATGAAAAAGTCAAATCGTATGCAAATTGTACAAGTTGTCATGAAGCAAAAAAAGGAAATTACGAAGAAGATGATGTAAATGTTCCGAATTGGACAAAAAGATTTTTCTTTGGTTGGAGTAAAAAATAGCAAATTTCCCCTTTTTGGGGAACTCGATTTTTAAAATTTGTTGTGTTTTTGAAAATATGAGAGCAATTTTGAAACAAGTTCTGTTCGTTCAACAAAACTACTTTTTAAGGCTCTCTCTCTGTTTGTGTGGTCGCCATCGCCAAAAGGTCCAAATCCATCAATAGTCAAAACTCCTGCTGATGAGGTGATATTTGCATCACTAACTCCACCTCGACTCTCAAAAGTAAATTTTTCTCCACTTATCTCTTCAAATCTCTTTAAAAGTTCTCTTTTTTCCGCGGTATCTTCCATAACATCTCGCTGAATTCCGCCAGAAAGTTTTGAAATTATGTTTGGAACAAAAGAGTTTTTCACAACCTCATCGATACCTTTTAAGACTCGGTCTCGTTCTGAAATTTTTTTGTATCGAATCTCAAAAACCATTTTTGAAAAAGGCGAAACCGTATTTGCACCAATTCCACCTTCGATTTTTCCAATATTTAGAGTTGTTCCCTCCTCTAAATTCATCAACTTTGAGAGTGCTAAAGTTTTGTGGGCAAGTTCTAAATTCGCATCAACCCCTTTTGAGTAATTGTTTCCCGCATGTGCAGGTTTTCCAGTAATCTCTAAAAAGAAAGTCCCAACACCCTTTCGACCTAAAACAACTTCACGATTTTCACCACTTGCTTCAAAAACAAAAGCATATTTATAATTTTTAGAAATCTCTTTTGTCAAAATCTTTGAGTCGTCGCTACCTGTCTCTTCATCAGAAACAAGTAAAAAATCTATATTTTCAACTTTTCCAAACTCTCTTTTTAAATTTCGGAGTGAATTGAGTGCAACAAAATTTCCACCTTTCATATCGCAAACACCCGCACCGTAAATCCACCCTGAATCTTCAGAATACTCTTCAAATTTTCCCTCTGGAAAAACTGTGTCAAGATGTCCTAAAAGTAAAATACGATTTCCCTCTCCACCAGACTTAAAAAGGAGGTGATTCCCGATCTCTTCTCTCTCAAAAATCTCTGTCTCAAATCCCAATTTTTCCATCTCAATTTGAAACATCTCTCCGTTTTTATCAACTCCACTCTTGTTTTTTGTAAATGAGTTGATTTTTACAAAGCTCTCTAGCTCTTTAAAATTGAAATCACTTTCCAATTTCAATACCTTTGCAAATATACTTTGTGAAATTCTAGCAGTAAATATTTTCTTATAGTTAAAAAAGAAAAACTTTTTTGATATTTTTTGGTAGATTCACATTCAAAATCTTTTGGGGAATATTTTGTTTAAAAAGTTTATAATATTCACTATTTTAACGGAGCTAATTATGGCAACTACTTTGGAAACTGTAACAGTTAGGGGAAAGGAACTCCCTTTTATTTTTGAGGAGAGTAAGCAATTACCAATTGTCTCATTTCATATTATTTTTAATAATCGTGGTCATCTCGCAGATGGAAATCTTTCTGGACTCTCAAATATTTCAAGTTCTATTTTAAACGAGGGAACAAAAGAGGATGGAACAGATTTTTCAGAATTTCTTGATGAAAAAGCGATACAACTTTCGGCAAGTTCTGCAAACGAGACTTTTTCAATTTCACTAGATTCTTTAAAAGAGAATTTTCCACGGGGAATTGAGTTACTCGGAAAACTTCTGAAATCTCCAAATTTGACTGAAGAGACTCTTGAAAGAATTAAGGGGAGAGTTCTTGGAGCAATTTTACAAAGAAAATCAAATTTTGACTATATTGCAAACTTAAAATTACAAGAGGCAATTTACGGCGGAACACCTTACGAAACTCAAAAAACAGGAACAGAAGAAACATTGCCAAAAATTGCACTTTCTGATGTTGAGAGATTTTTGCAAGAAACAATTGTTTTTGAAAATGCGATTCCAATTATTGGTGGAGACTTAAATCTTTCAGAAGCGAAAGAGATTTTGCAAACTGTTTTTGAGAATATTCCAAATGGTGAAAAAAGTGAGGATTTTGAGAGTTTTCAATTCTCAAAAGAGAGAAAAGATCAAACAGTTTTTGAAGATACAAAACAGGCTTACATCTATTTTGCATCACCATTAAATTTAGCACACAACAGCCCAGAAAAGTATAAAATGAGAATTGCATCTTTCATTCTTGGCTCTTCTGGTTTTGGTAGCCGACTTATGGAGGAAATTCGTGTCAAGCGAGGTTTTGCTTATTCTGTATCTTCGTCTTTTACGGCAAACAAAAGCCGTTCATTTCTTCATGGGCATTTGCAGACAAAAATTGAGAATTTAGAGGAAGCTAGAAAAGTTCTTACTGACCTCATCGCAGATTTTGTAAAAAATGGTGCAACCGCTGACGAATTAGAAAAAGCAAAAAAGTTTGTTCTTGGTAGCGAACCACTTCGTAATGAGACACTTTCTCAAAGAGTTTGGAGAAGCTACAACAATTTTTACAACGGTTTTGATTTAGATCATCATAATTCTGAACTGGAAAAAATCGCAAATCTTGATTTGAAAACTTTAAATCAATTTATCGCTTCTCACCCTGAAATTCTAGATTTCACTTTCTCAATTCTGACTAAAAAACAGTAATTTGTGTCGGATTTTTTCCGACAACTCTATTCAAAAATTCTTTAAAATTTAAATGTATTTCTCTTCTTTTTCGATGAGGTCTTCAAAAGTTTCACGATCTCGAATAATTCGAGTTTCATCATTTTGAATTGCAATTTCCACGGGTTTTCCTCGGGTGTTGTAATTACTTGCCATCACAAAACCGTATGAACCTGCTGAGTGAATTACAACCAAATCTCCATGTTTTATATCAACTGGCACATATCTATCTTTTCCGAAAAAGTCTCCGCTTTCACAAATCGGGCCAACAATGTCCGCTTTTGTCTTTTCATCAGAAACTGAAGTGTCGCCATCAACAAGAAACTCAATTTTGTGATAAGCATTGTAGAGACTTGGTCGAAGAAGATCATTCATTCCGCCATCAACAATTAAAAATCTTTTGTCACCATCATTTTGTTTTTCGTATAAAACAGAAGTTAAGAAATATCCTCCGTTTGCCGTCAAATATCTCCCTGGTTCTAAAACAATTGTAACATCGAGACCCCCGAGAGTTGAAAGAAGTGCTTGTGCATAATCGTAAGGTGTGATTGTTACCTCATCGCTATACTGGATTCCAAGACCACCTCCAACATCAAAAAATTTCAAGTTAATATCTATAACTTTTAAGTGCCGAACAAGATTTGCAATTTTTTCAGAAGATTCTCGAATTGGTTCAAGTTGTGTTAGTTGCGAACCAATATGAAAATGAATTCCAATTGGATTTAAATTTTCAGACTTTTTGGAGTGAATGTAGATTCTTTTTGCAGTTTCAATATCAACACCAAATTTGTTTTCATGAAGTCCAGTTGAAATATATGGGTGAGTTTGTGGATCAATATTTGGATTTACTCTCACCGAAATTCTTGCTTCGCTGTTTAACTCTTTTGCAATTTTTTCAACTCTCTGTAATTCTCCAAAAGACTCAACATTTATGTATAAAATATCAAGTCCAATCGCTTCCCGAATTTCAGAATCATTTTTACCAACACCAGAAAAGATAATTTTGTATTTTGGAATTCCAACTTTAAAAGCTCGACGAACTTCACCAATTGATACACAATCCGCACCCGCACCAAGTTCCGCAAAATTTTTAATAACTGAAAGATTTGAGTTGCTTTTAATCGCATATGCAATTAGGGATTTCCGCCCACGAAAAGCTTCTTGCAAATTTTGGAATTGTGTTTTGTAATAGTCAAAATCATAAAGATAAGTTGGTGTGCCATATTTTTCAGCCACACTTTTAAAATCTATCAAAGTATTTCCTTTTATTGTAATTACCAAAATTATAGCTTTTAATCAGTTTTTGAAAAAATTTGAGATTTGAAATTTGTCGGGGAGTTCCCGACGATTTTAAGATAATTTAAACTTGTTAAGTTCGCAATCTAGGTTTTTCAGTTTTGAGCTTAAATCTTCTGCAAAATCTGAAACACAAGATATATTTTGTCCATTTGAGACCGAGAGTTTTGAGATCTGTTTTGACTCTTCTGATAAATTCTTAGATTGCTCTCTCACGTTTCCAATAAGTGTGTAATTTCTTTCTGAATTTGAGACAACATTCATCATATTATCATTTGCTTCTTCTATTTCACTGTTTAAGTTGTAAATAATTTTGCTTGTTTCTTGGAACTCTTTTGCATTTAAATTTATTTTTTGAGACACAACTTTAATTGTTTCAGTGAATTTTTTTAATTCTCTATCAACAGAAATAATAATTGTATTTGTATCCTCAGCAAGTTTTTGAATCTCTTCAGCGACAACTGTAAATCCTCTACCAAATTTTCCTGCACGACTAGCTTCGATTGCTGCATTTAATGCAAGAAGATTTGTCTGATCCGCAATCTCTTTGATTTTTTCAAGAACTGATAAAACAGAAGCAACATCTTTATTTAAATGCACTAATTCAGTAGATAAACCCTCTTGGTTTTCCGTATTACGTTTTATATCTGAATTTATTTTTGATATTTCAACAGCTATATTTCTCAATTTATCACCTGTCTCTTTTGTCTCTTTAAGCGAATCTCCAATTGAGATAGATTGAGAATCCATTGAAAATGTAATTCTTTCAATTTCACGATCTTGATTACGAAGAATTAATAGTTGATCTTCGGAAGAACTTGATATGTCAAAAATAAGTTTTGACAATTCTTTACTGTTTGTAATGATATTTTCATTTGTTTGAAGAGTATTTGATAAAAACCCTTTTAATGTTTCAATAAATTCATTTAAATCTTTTGAAATGTCTGAAATCTCATTCTCTCCATCAACTTTCAAGTTTGTCGTGAAATCAAGATGTGAGTATCTCTTAAACATCTCTTTAATAGTTGCAATTCCACCAAAAACAGTAAAGATGTAAATAAAGACTCCACCAACAATTGTAAAAATAAAGAAGTTCCCAATAAGAATTATGTATTCAAGAGTTGTCAATTCGTGATAAGTGTATTCTGTTAAGTCTTTGACCTCGTTTTTATGATCTTCAACAATTTCATTAATACGAACTTGTAATTTTTCCGCAAAAGGATCAAGAATACTCATATGTTCATTTCCAGCAATGTGTCCATCTTTCACATAAGTTTCTGCCATTGTTACTCCGATCTTATAGTATTCAGCCAAATCACTCTTTAAAGTTTTTAAGGATTCAACCATATCTGGTTCATTGTACTCTTCATGTGCAATTATCTTTTCTCGAACAATCTCCATACTTTTTAAATAATATTTTTCAGCTTCTGCAAAACCATCGTCATAACCCTCTTCTGCTCTAGTTGCTGATACATCTGTTAGCCACTGTTGAATCTGAATAACATTGATTTTTAACTCAATAAATCCAAATGTGTGAGGTAAAACTTCCTCTTTTAAATCGTAGAAATCACTTTTATGCTTCTCAACATTTATATACACAACTATTGTATTTGCTAAAAGTAATAAAAAAACGATGAATGCTGTTATCTGTATCGTTTTTCTTATCGAATATTTATGCATAAACCCCATAACTAAACCTTTTAATTTTATTTTTATCAGTATTTTAGCAAAGTTGTAATTATTTTTTTTAATAATAACTTCTTAAAAAGTGAAAATAATTAAGATTTTCGATATAATAGGTATAAAAAGATATGGGAATGGATTTATTAGAAAATTCACCTGAAAATGTGAAAATTGAAGAGTCTCTTCAGAAAAGCTACCTCGATTACTCAATGAGTGTAATTGTTGGTCGAGCTTTGCCTGACATTAGAGATGGATTAAAACCTGTTCATCGTAGAATTCTCTACACGATGAGCGAATTAAATTTAAGTTCCAAATCTCCTTATAAAAAATCAGCAAGAATCGTTGGAGATTGTCTTGTTGCAGGTTCGCTTGTTTCAACAGAAAATGGTTTAAAGCCTATTGAAGATGTTGATGTTGGAGACAAAGTTTATACTCAAGTTGGGTTAAAGGAGGTTACAGAACTTTTTTATCAACCAGAACAGCCTCTTTTAAAAGTTGTTCCAGAAATAAATATTTTTGAAAATCGAGTAACAACTGGACATAAATTAAAAGTTCTCAAAAGTGATTTAGAAAAAGAATTTATCCGAGCTGATAAACTCTCAAAAGATGATTATTTAATTATGCAACCATCTTTACAGGATTTAAAAGATGATTTTTCTGCTGATGAGGTTTATGCACTCGGTCTTTTTATGAGTGATGGAAATATTGATCGAGATCGAAATTTAAATTATTTAGTCTTTAATAACAGCGAAAAAAATACTCTTGAAAAAATTAAAAGAATTTTTAATATTCCAAATAAATTAAAAGAGAGAGGTAATCTTTTTTCATTAAAAGTTTCAAGTAAAGAAAAATCAAAAGACTTTCTTGAAAAATTTGATGTTCAAAATAAATATAGCCACAATATAAATGTCAATTCAAAGATTTTATCTTTTTCAAATGTTTCTCTGCTTTCATTTTTAAGTGGATTTATTGACGGAGATGGTTTTATTCGAGATGGAAAAAATGAAATTGTTATCTCTTCAATTTCAAAAGATTTTTTACGAAAACTTGGAATCTTGATTTTTGATAGATTTGGTGTTGTTTCAAATCTTGTTCTTGCTGGAAAAGAGGGAGATGTAAATGGACGGATTGTTTCAAAGCATGATTTATATAATTTAACTTTTACAGGAACAAATGCACTTTTCTTTAAAGGAAAACTAAAACTCTTAAATGAGAAAAAAAGAGAAAGACTAAAAAGTTTTACAGAAACAAATTCTCCATCTTTAACAAGCTACTTGCCTTATTATGGTGAAAAAGTTTTTTCTCTATTTTCTGAAAAACATCTTGGAGGTGGTTGGTATCAAGCTGAAAATGGTGAAAAATTCCGACTTGGTATTAAATACGAAGATGGTGCAAAAATCCGTTATTCAAAAGAGCTTTCAAAAACAATTAGAATTTATTCTGACACAATCGAGAGTTTAAATATTCTTGGAAAAGTTAAACTTTTGGACTCAAAACTTTACGAAGAACTGAAATATATTGTTGATAACAGAGTTAGATTTGTAAAAGTTTCTGATGTTTTAGAAGCTCCAGATGAAATAACTTATGACTTTACGGTTGCTGATGTTCATGAGTTTTTTGTTAATGGAAATGTATCTAGTAACTGCTTAGGCAAGTTCCATCCTCACGGTGATAATGCTGTTTATGATGCTCTTGTAAGAATGGCTCAAAACTTTTCAATGAAAGAAATTATCGTTGATGGTCAAGGAAACTTTGGTTCAATTGATGGAGATAATGCGGCAGCCCAAAGATATTGTGTTACAGCTGATACACTTATAAACAGTGAAAATGGTTTAGTCAAGATTTCTGATTTTGTAAAAAATACGGATGAAAATAGCGACCACAATTTAGAAACAAAAATCATCTCATTTGGTAAAAAAACTCATTCAACTTCTAAATTTTTCAATTCTGGTGAGCATGAAATTTATCATGTGAAAACAAAAGAGGGTTTTGAAATTAAAGGTAGTTCAAATCACCCAATTCTTATTTTTACAACAGATAAAAGTGGCAAACCAAAATATGAATGGAAAACACTATTAGAAATTGACGGAACTGAAAAAATAGTAATTGACAGAAGTGAAACAGCATTAAATAGTAGAGAAACTTCTGAAAGTGAAAAGAATTTAGCAATTATTCTAGGTTGTATTATTTCTGAAGGATTTGTTTCTGAAAATAGATTAGGATTTAATAATACAGATAAAGAGTATTTTAATGATTTTATTTCTGCTTGGAAAAGTGAATTTGGAAACAGTTTTTATACAAATCAAAGAGAGTTAAAATCTGGTAAAACAATTTTTGAATTTGATCTTCAATTACAATATTCAAAAGATAGAGAAAAAATTATTTCTTCACCTTTTTACAAAGAAATTGTAGGTAAAAAATCAAAAGATAAATTTATTCCTAATTTCATTTTAAATTCAACACAAGAGGCTCAAAAAATATTTCTGAAATATCTTTTTGAAGGCGACGGTTCTGTAACTCTTGGTTCAAAAAATTCTATTTTTGTTACTTATTCAACAATTTCAGAAAAATTAGCAAAAGATGTTCAAATTCTTCTCTTACAATTTGGTGTTATTGGAAAAATTTTAAATTCAAAACGAAATGAAATTAAAATTTATATTGGTGGCTTAAGAAATTTAGAAAAATTTGTGAAAAATGTAGGTTTTGCAACAGAAAAAGATCGATATTTACAAGAAATTTTTTCAGCAGATGTTGAAAGAAGAGATGGTAAATTAGGTTCTTTGAGTAAAGATTACATTCCGTATATTTCAGAATATATTAGAAGTCTTTCAAGTAATTCGTATATCAAAAGAAATAATTTTGATAGATATGAAAGAATTGACCAGAATTTTTCTAACATCTCAGAAAAACTTGAAGCTTTAAAATTACAAAAAGAATTTGCTGATTTCTATTTTAATAACTACTACTATGCGGATATTGAGAGTTTTGGTGCAACAGGAAAAAGTGAAACAGTCTATTCCATTAAAGTAGAAAGTGAATGCCACTCTTTTGTCGGAAATGGTTTTATCAACCACAATACAGAAGCTCGACTTACAAAATATGCTGAAGAGATGTTGAGAGATATTGAGAAAAACACAGTTGATTTTGTGCCAAATTATGATGACTCACTCGACGAACCAACAGTTTTACCGTCAAGAGTTCCAAATTTACTTGTAAATGGAAGTAGCGGAATTGCAGTCGGAATGGCGACAAATATTCCACCTCATCGGCTAGATGAAATTGTTGATGCGACAATTGAGATTTTAAATAATCCAGAAATTGAGTTTGCCCAACTTTTGGAAATTGTAAAAGGTCCAGATTTTCCAACAGGCGGAATTATTTTTGGAAAAGAGGGAATTCGAGATGCCTATTCGACTGGTCGAGGACGGATTAAAATTCGGGCAAAAACTCACCATGAAAAAACAAAAAATCGTGAAGTGATTATAATTGACGAATTACCGTATCAGGTGAATAAGGCTCGGTTGATTGAGCAAATTGCAAATCTTGTAAAAGCAAAAGCGATTGAGGGAATTTCTGATATTCGGGACGAAAGCGACCGAAAAGGAATCCGAGTTGTTATCGAACTGAAAAAAGGTGTCATTCTCGATATTGTTGAAAACAATCTTTTCAAATCAACAAGTATGGAAACTTCGTTCGGTATAAATATGTTGGCAATCAAAAACAGAGAACCGAAACTTTTTGGACTTCGTGAAATTCTAAATGAATTCATTTCACACCGAAAAAGTGTTGTGATTCGTCGGACAATTTTTGAGTTGAAAAAAGCGGAATCCAAAGCCCATATTTTAGAAGGTCTCCACAAAGCTTTACAAAATATCGATGAGGTCGTGAAACTTGTTCGAGGTAGCAAAAATTCTGAACTTGCAAAAGCTGGACTTCAAGAGAAATTTGAATTCACAAAAAAACAGGCAACTGCTATTCTTGATATGCGACTACAAAAATTGACTTCTCTTGAGAGTGAAAAGCTACTTGACGAATTGTCTGATTTGAGAAAAGAGATTGAATATCTTCTTTCGATTTTAAATTCGGAAGAGAAATTGAGATCGGTAATTCGGGAAGAGCTTCTTGAAGTTCGTGAAAAATATTTTGGCAATCGAAAAACTGAAATCGAGGATAGTTACGAGGGAATTGATGATGAAGACCTCATCCCAAATCTTCCAATGGTTGTTACGATTACAAATACTGGATATGTCAAGCGAGTTCCTGTTTCACTTTATGAGCAACAAAAACGGGGTGGAAAAGGGCGAATTGCTCTCAAAACTCATGAAGACGATTTTGTAAAAGATTTCTTTACTTCAAATTCGCATGACACACTTTTGATTTTGACAAATTTCGGAAAAATTTTCTGGCTAAAAGTTTATAAAATTCCTGAAGCGACTCGACAAGCAAAAGGTAAGGCAATTGTAAATCTGATCCAAATTAGTGAAGGTGAAGAAGTCCGTGCAATTATTCCTACTGAAGATTTCAACAAAGAAAAATCACTTTTCTTCTTTACTAAAAACGGACTTATAAAACGAACAAATCTTTCAGATTACGGAAATATTCGGTCAAACGGAATCAAAGCGATCAAATTGAATGAAGATGACGAACTCGTAACGGCAAGAATTTCAGATTCTGAAACTAAATTTGTATCAATTTTCACAGATAAATCACAAGCTATTCGTTTTGAAATTGGAAAAACTCGAGACCAAGGTCGAGATACAAGAGGTGTTACTGGAATTAAATTCAAAAAAGATGGTGATTTTGTTGTTGATGGAATTTTGCTGAAAAATGAAGAGCAGGAAATTCTCACGGTTTCAGAAAATGGACTTGGAAAAAGAAGTTCAACATCCGAATTTAGATTGACAAATCGAGCTAGAAGTGGAGTTATTGCAATGAAACTTTCTGACCGAGCGGGAAGAAGCTTAATTGGTGCAGTTGTTGTTGAAGAAGATAAAGATTTGATGATTTTGACAGAAAGCGGAAAACTAATCCGACTCTCTTTTGAAAATATCAAGACACAATCTCGAAATACTTCAGGTGTGATTTTAGTGAGCGGAGACAAAGTTTTAACGATTTCCAAATCACCAAAAGAAGCAGTTGAAGAAGAAAACGAAGAGGTTGTAAATCCAGATTAGAATTTTTGTTTAAGTTTAAAAATCGAAACTAACTCATTTTCTGCAAATAGATTTACAATTTCTAAATTTGCAGAAGTGAATAATTTATAGAATTCCTCTTTTTTTCTCTCTCTGCCTCCAAGAAAATTTAGGAGGTGAAAAGAGAGAGTTACTCCTTTGTCTTCATCTTTTTCTGGGACAAGAGTTTCAAAAACAAAAAGCGAACTATTTTCACTCATATTTTCTGAAATCTTTGAAAGAATTTCAATTGAATCTTTATCATTCCAATCATGCAAAATTCGACTTAAAATAAAAACATCTGCATCTATTTTAAAAGGTTTAAAAAAGTCTATTTCTTCAAATTTATATTGAAAATTATCTGGTTTAAATTTATCACAAAGAATAGGTTCTATGTTTGGAAATTTATCCTTGAGTAATTTTAAAAGATTTCCACTTCCTCCTCCAATATCTGCAATTTTTTCATTTTTTAGATCAAAGTAATT
Organism: Thiovulum sp. ES; assembly: GCA_000276965.1. Lineage (NCBI taxonomy): Bacteria > Pseudomonadati > Campylobacterota > Epsilonproteobacteria > Campylobacterales > Sulfurimonadaceae > Thiovulum > Thiovulum sp. ES. Next base: position 23,043 of record AKKQ01000027.1, read on the forward strand.
TATAAGAATTGAGTAATCAAAAGAGTAAAAACCATAAACTTTTTTTGATAAATCACTGTTATATTCATTTTTCTGTGAAGAACTCCGCCCTAAAGGACGGAGCTTCCTAGAAACTCCAGACTACTGTCCAGATATTATGTAGGCTTAGACGGTACTTCCTACCGCAAGAATATTTTTTGATGCATTCAAATCTGCATTTTCAGAATGTCCGCACTTTAAACATTTAAACTCACTTTGAGTTTTTCTATTTTCTTTGTCAATGTATCCACATTTGCTACATTTTTGAGATGTAAATTTTGGATTTACTTTTTTCATTTATGTTCTCCGATTTGTAAAATTATGCCCCCAAAATATTAGCAAAACTGAAAGAAAAAATTTGGACTTTTTGAAACATATTTTTGCTTAAAATTAAAAAGCGAAAAATAGATAAAATTTCAAAAAGTGGAAAAAAGGATTTCTAAAGTTTGGACAAAGTAAATCCAATTGAACAAATTTGTGAAGATTTAGGAGTAAATCAAAAAAAGTTAGCCGAAATGATGGGCATTACACCAAATAGTTTATCAAATTGGAAAAGTGGAAAACAAAAAATACCATCTTGGAGTCTTAAAATGTTCGACCTATTTAAAATTCAAAAAGAACATGAAGAATTAAAAAGAACACTTTCAAACTTCAAAGTATTTAACTAAAGTTTTATGATATGATTTTATCACCCGAACCAAAAAAAAGCTCTCTAACTCATTTTTTAGTTCGGAAAAAACCTTTACAGGAATTTTTACAATGGATATTATATCAAGAGAATTTCAAGGAATTGAAATAAAGTTTTCAACGATAGATGATGTCTGTCTCAATGCGACACAAACTGCCAAACAATTCGGCAAGAAGCCTGATAACTGGCTTAGAAATAAAGATGTTCAGAGTTACATTAATGCACTTAAAGAGACTCGTTTCTCGAATATGAGAAACGAACTTGTTATTGTTAAACAAGGTGGAAATGCACAACAGCAGGGAACTTGGATTCACAAGAAACTGATTATTAACTTTGCTCGTTGGCTTGATCCATATTTTGCTGTTTGGTGCGATGAGGTTATCGAAGAGATTATTTCTCAAAGATTTGCTCCAAAAATTTCTTTAAAAGAGAAATTAGAACTTGAG
>AKKQ01000028.1 GCA_000276965.1 Thiovulum sp. ES
AAAATAAAATGGGGATAAATTTTGGAAAAAGAGAATTTTGATTTAAAATCCGAACTAAAATTAATTGGAATGACTCAAAAAGATTTTGCCGAATATACAGGATTTCATTTAAATTCTGTCGGCAGGTGGGTTAGACAAGAGATAGAAATTCCTAAATGGACAATAGTCTTAATAGAAAATTATAAAAAAGCAAAATTATTTGACGAGCTTACAAACAAGTTAAAATAACTCATTATGTTGTATATTTAGAACTTTATGTTAGAATCTCTCCAATCAAGTAGAAACGGCTATTTCTATTTGAAAATCTTGATTGGAGAATATTCGTGAATTCAAATTCTATCACAACCTTTATTGAAACAATAGACAATGAACTTGTTGTTTCACATAGAGTTATTGCAGAACAAACTAAAAATAAAGTTTTGTCAGTTCAAAAACTGATTACTGAAAATATTTTAGAACTAGAAGAGTTTGGTCGTCTTCGATTTGAAATCGAAAGCGAAAAAATTTTAAAGGAAAAGCAGAAAAAGAACCCTAACTATCGTCCTGAAAAAACTTATTTTCTTAATGAACCTCAAACAACACTACTTTTTACTTTTATGAGAAATAATGAAGTTGTTAAAAAGTTTAAAATTCGTCTTGTAAAAGAGTTTTTTAGAATGAGAGAAATTTTGCAAAATCAAAATTTTTCTGAAAATCCTCAAAATGAGATTTTGCAACTTGAAAAAGAGATGATTGGTTTAAAAACGGCGATTGAAATTTTGCGACCAAGTGAAGCTTCTAAAATTTTGATGACAAAAACCCATTTTACAGATTTAGGTTTGAAAACTTCATATTTGCCAGAATATTCTGATGAAGAACACACATATTCTGCAAAAGCACTTTTGGAAAAACTTGAAATTAAAATTTCTGTTCAGCAATTCAACAAAAAAATGATTTCCGCAGGTTTTTTGGAAACAAAAACTCGGAAAAGTTCAAAATATAAAACTGAAAAAGATGAAGATGGAAATGAAATTAAAATTCCTATTTTGAAAGAGTTTAAATCTCTTACAGAAAAAGGTTTGAAATTTGGCAAAAATCTGATTTCACCAAAAAACCAACTTGAGTCTCAACCGCACTATTTTGAAAAGTCATTTTCCGAACTTTTAAAACTTCTCAAAATTTAATTTTTTTGATTCTGGTTTTTTTCAGAATCAGCCTCTTTTAATTTATGATGAATAAAAAGAATTCTTTCATCTTCTGTTGACATACTCCCCATAGCTAAAGCTAGGGGATTCTGTTTCATCGAGAAAAACCTAAAAAAATAGGTCTTACTTCCTCTCCACAAGAGTTGATGCCCCAACTCAAATTTATATCCGAGATTTTACCCTTCGCGATATTTTCAATACAAATTATACATAAAATTATTTCAAGTGGATAAATCCACTATCATAATTTTAAAGCCTTATATCCCCATAGCTAAAGCTAGGGGCTTTACGGCTTGTTTTGGGTAAAACTAAAGTCAATTCAGTTTCTGCTCGTAATTTGCACAGAGAACTAGAAGTAAAAAAAGATTTTACAAGTTGGTTTAAAGCCCAAATTAAACGAGGAATGTTTGATGAAAATATCGACTATGTAGTTTTCACCCAAAAAGGGGAAAACCTAAAAGGTGGTCGTCCAACAACTGAATATATCGTAACAATCGATACAGCAAAACATATTGCTTTGATGTCAGGAACTCAAAAAGGTAAAGAAGTTAGAAACTATTTCATTGAAATTGAAAATCAATTTAGATTACAAAATCAAAATTTTTCTCAAGTTTCTCGAAAAGAAGAAGTTGAAACTCAATTAATTGGTTTAGAATTTGCTTTTAAACATTTGCGACCAAGCGAAGCTTCTAAAATTTTGATGACAAAAACCCATTTTACAGATTTGGGTTTGAAAACTTCATATTTGCCAGAATATTCTGATGAAGAACACACATATTCAGCAAAAGCACTTTTGGAAAAATTTGAAATTAAAATTTCTGTTCAGCAATTCAACAAAGAAATGATTTCGGCAGGTTTTTTGGAGACAAAAACTCGGAAAAGTTCAAAATATAAAACTGAAAAAGATGAAGATGGAAATGAAATTAAAATTCCAATTTTGAAAGAGTTTAAATCTCTTACAGAAAAAGGTTTGAAATTTGGCAAAAATCTGATTTCACCAAAAAACCAACTTGAGTCTCAACCGCACTATTTTGAAAAGTCATTTTCCGAACTTTTAAAACTTCTCAAAATTTAACTTTTTTGATTCTGATTTTTTTCAGAATCAGCCTCTTTTAAAATAAATTTTCTAATTTTTGTTCGAGTCTGACCCGAACTTTAAAATTAATCTAATTCGACTTTTGTGAATTGAGAAAGAATTTCAAAAAAGTTTGGAAAAGAAGTATTTACACTTTCAATATCTTCAATTTTCATTCCAACAAGCAGACCGCCGATAGCAAAACTCATAGCAATTCTGTGGTCGCCAAACGAATCAATTACCGCAGGTTCTAATTTTCCGCCAACAATTTTAAATCCGTCATTGAATTCTTCAACATTCACATCACAAAATTTCAAATTTTTCACAACAGCATCAATTCGGTCGCTCTCTTTAACTCGAAGTTCTTCAGCATTTTTGATTAAACTTTCACCGTCTGCAACACTCATAGCAATTGCAAGAGCAGGAATTTCATCAATTAACCAAGAGATATTTTCAGAAACTTCAACACCTTTTAGCGGAGCATATTCAATATGAATTTCACCAATACTTTCATATTTTGAGTTTGTCTCGATAAATTCGATTTTTGTTCCCATTTTTTGTAAAACTTTGTATGCCTCAATTCGAGTTTTGTTCAAAAGCATATTTTTAAGAATAATTTTTGAATTTGGAACAATTGCAGTTGCGACAGCAAAGAAAAAGGCACTTGACGGATCGGTCGGAACTTCAATTACCAACGGTTCTAAAGGTTTTTGGATTGGTTTAATTTTGATTTCAGTTTCCGAAACTTTTTCGATTTCCGCACCCATTCCGCTTAACATTCGTTCGGTGTGATCTCGGGAAAGTTCAGGCTCTGAATATTTAGATTCTTCATTTCCAAAAAGTGCTGAAAGAATCAATGCTGATTTGACTTGTGCCGAAGCGATTTTTGAGTTGTAATTAAAATTTGTAACTTTTCCGCCACGAATAAAAAGTGGAGCTAATTCGCCTTCATTTCGTCCGTCAAGAAAAGCCCCAATTTCTTTTAATGGTTTTGTAACCCGTTTCATTGGTCGCCGTCTCAAATATTTATCACCAGTCAAAACAAAACTACCGCGATGAGGTGAGAGAAGTCCCGCAAAAAGTCGCATTCCTGTTCCAGAATTTCCACAATCCAAAACATCATCAGGTTCTCGAACTATTCCATCAGAAGTGATAAAAATTTTTTCTCCAACTCTTTCTACTTTTGCACCTAGTTTTTCAACAATTTTTAGTGAATTCTGTGTATCTTCTGCTTCTAAAAAATTTGAGATTTCACTTTTCCCATTTGCAAGTAGCGAAAACATTGCGGAACGATGGGAAATTGACTTGTCTGAACCAATCTCACTCTCACCAAAATTTTTAATAATCTCTTTTTCAGCAGGATAAATTTTTGCTATTTTCAATTTAAATCTTTTTTAAAGATTTTAGCAAGTTTCAAAAAAGATTTTAAATAAATGTTTTTTTGTTAGTATTATTAAAAATATTTTTAGAGGATAAAAAACTGAAAAAGTCAAACATCGCTTTTCTATTTTTAACAGCTTTTCTTTTTACATCTTGTAGCAAAGTTACAGTTGTCGCACAGAACCCAAAATCTGAAATAATACGAGAACCAGATTTTCAAAGATCGGAAAACTATTTTTTCTGGGGACTCGCTGGAGAACATCATTACAACACAACATCAATTTGTAATAATGGAGTTGAGCAAATCAGAACGGAAAAAACTTTTGGAGATGGATTTTTCACTTTAATTACATTGGGAATCTATTCACCGCACTCAGCAAAAATTTGGTGTAAAGGAGAATAGATGAAAAAGTTTATTTTTACAATTCTGATTTCTGGTTTTTTGTTTAATGGTTGTACGACAATGTATTTTCACAACGGTGATGTGAGTCAAAACCCCGAAGTTACCAACAATCAAACACATGTCAATATGCTTTTTAGTTTAATTGAAACATCTGATCCGCTCGTTTTAAATCATCAATGTGCAGAAGATTGGGAAACAATTAAAGTTGAAAGAACTTTTGGAGATGGATTAATTGGAATTTTGGAGAATTTAGTAGTTGGGGTTGATATTTTTGATTTGCAAACTTTAAGTTACCAGTGTCGAGAGTAAGAGTTTAATTGGTGGAGGCGTCGGGAATTGAACCCGAGTCCAAAAGATATTTCTGAAATGATTCTATACATGTTTCTCTTTTTCTGAAAATTTAAACTGAAAAAACAGAAAAAGAGACTTTTTCCAGTCGAGCCTCTAAATTTCTCAAACTGCACGAGACAAAGCAGAAAGATAAGTTGCTAAAAGGTTTATCTCGTTAGCAAGTTGCAACAACTAGGCTAAAGAGTGTCCTGACCGTTAGGTACTAGGACGGTGCATAGACTAAGCTACAGCTACCGCCGGACGATAATTTGTATTGTTTGCATTTAAAAAATGTTGATTGATTAACGAGAAATCAACTCGACATGCTACATAACCGAAGATCATCTCCTGTCGAAGCCAAATCACCCCCATTGCAAAGAATGTTTGTAAGTCTTAGGATTATAACTAAAAAATAAGAGAAATACAAATTTGATAGAATCGTTGTAAAAATATGGGCTGTTTTATGACATACAAACCAGATTTAGAAGAGAGACTTTTTAAAGAAGAGATTCAGATTGCTAAAATTGAAAAGAGAGTTTTAGCACATGTGATTGATGATTTTCTTTTAACAATTTTACTATTTTTTACAATTATTGAAGGAATTGCATCGGCAGATTCTCCAGAAAATATGATTTTACTTATTAACTCATTTGTTTTTGAATTTACTTTGATGAAGTTTTTTTATCATTTAATTTTTACAGGAATTTATGGTGCTTCAATTGGAAAAATCATGATGAAGATAAAAATTGTAAATATCGAAGATTTTGGTGAGCCAAGTTGGAAAGATGCATTTTATAGAAGTGGTGTGAGAATTGCGAGTGAGATGATTTTTTGGCTCGGATTTTTATGGGCAATTTTTGATCCAAATAAGCAAGGTTGGCATGATAAATCAGCAAGAACAATAGTTGTTGATGTTAAAAAGTAGTTTCTTAATTTTTATCTCCACAATTTTTTTGTGGGGAGATAACGACACAATTTATTTCTTGTCAAAAGAGATAAATATGAAAAAAGAGCGAACAATTGCAAAAAAAGATGCGACCATTGTTTATAAAAATAAATATATGAGAGCAGAAAATATTGTTCATAATGCTGACGAAAAAAGTGTTGAACTTTTTGGAAATGTAACACTTATTGAAAATGGACTCTACTATTTTATTGGAAATTATGCGAGAGTTGATTTGGGAGAGGATAAAGATTTTTACATAGACGACATGTTTCTTTATCATAAACCGCGACATATTTGGCTCTATGCAGACGAGGCAAATTCAAGCAAAGATAAGTATTTTTTAAAAGATACTTTTTTGTCAAGTTGTCGAAGTGAAAATCCAGATTGGGGTTTTTACATAAATGAGGGGTATTTTTATAAAAAAGAGGAACTTTTTGAGCTTTACAACACAGTTTTATATGCTTCAGATATTCCAATTTTCTATATTCCTTACATAAATTTCTCTATAAAAAGAGAAAGAAAAACAGGTTTGCTTGTTCCAACTTTTGGAGTTTCAAAAACAGATGGTTTTTTCTTTTCACAACCAATTTATTATGTTCCAAATAACTATTCAGACTGGGAAATTGCACCGCAAACTCGAACTTGGAGAGGGAACGGAATATATGGAACTTACCGTTTTAAACATTCGTACGAATCAAGAGGTGAGATAAATTTCGGATATTTTAAAGAGCGAAATAGTTATTTAGAGCAGTATAAATTAGCACACGATGAACACTACGGTTTGGAAATCTTGTATAAAAACGATTCAATTCACAAAAAACATAAAGATGGATTGTATTTGAATTTGAGATATTTGAATGATATAGATTATCTATATTTGAAACCAATTTATGAAGAGGGAGACAGTGAAACAACGAACCTCATCGAATCTAGGATTAATTACTATATTTCAACAGGAAATCACTCCTTTGGTTTTTATAACAGTTACACAATTGATACATCAAAAAATAGCAATGATGATACTCTTCAAACTCTTCCACACTTACAATATCATAAGGATATAGACTCTTTTTCAAAAAATATTCTCTACTCTTTTGATTACAATTTCAAGAATTTTTATAGAAAAAGCGGAACAATTGCAACACAAAATGAGGCGACACTTCCAATTATTTTCCATACATCATTTTTTAATGAATATTTAAGACTCCGTTTAACAGAGAATTTTTATGGAAGCTATATAAATTTTGATAGAACCGAACAGTATCAAGATAAAGATAATTTTTATCTTCGGCACTACCACCAAATCGAATTCTTTTCAGACCTCTCAAAAAAATATGAAAACACTTTTCACTCAACAAATTTTGGATTTAATTTAATTATTTCAGATCTTGAATACAAAAGTGGTTTTTATACTCCTGAAGAGAGTGAAACTAGCAGTTGTGAAACAGGTCAGCCTTGTGAATTTCAAACTGAAGATAAAATCGAGGGTGCTTTAGAGACAAAATTTACTCAATACATTCATTTAAATAAGAGCGGCGATGAGGTTCTCTATCACAAAATGGTTCAGCCTTTAAATATTGAAAATGGCGAAATATCTTCTCTCGGAGATTTTGAAAATGAGCTTCGTTGGCAAATTACTAAACCGCTCTCTTTTTACAACTCAATTATATACTCCCACGAAAGAGAGCATATAAATCAAGTCTCAACAACTCTTGAATTAAAAAGTGATCGATTCTCTTTTGACATTTCTCACTTTTATAAAGATGAAATTGATGAAGATGATTTGGAATTTATCTCAAGTGATTTATCTTTTAAAGTTGCATCAAAAGGTTCAATTTTTGGACACTACTCATATGATATTGAAGATGAATCAACAAGAAGTTGGGGCGGGGGTTACTCCATGGAAAAAAGGTGTTGGAATTACAGATTGGGATACAGACAGGAGTATCACCCAATTTTGACAACAAACGGAACAGAAACTTTACGAGATGATATGATATATTTTTTAATTGAACTCTATCCACTTGGAGGGTTTGAGTATAAATTCAGATAATTTTAAGAAGGAGCAAAATTACTCCTCTCTTAAATTTAGAAAAAATTACTCTTCTTCGTAGTCTTCTTCGTAGTAATTGTCTTCATTATCGTCTTGACATACTCCCCATAGCTAAAGCTAGGGGATTCTGTTTCATCGAGAAAAGCCTAAAAAAATAGGTCTTACTTCCTCTCCACAAGAGTTGATGCCCCAACTCAAATTTATATCCGAGATTTTACCCTTCGCGATATTTTCAATACAAATTATACATAAAATTATTTCAAGTGGATAAATCCACTATCATAATTTTAAAGCCTTATATCCCCATAGCTAAAGCTAGGGGCTTTACGGCTTGTTTTGGGTAAAGGAATAAAAGCAAGGTTTTCTACAACTTGTTTAATATCCAAACTGTTTAGCTCTTTCAGTCATTTTTATAAAATTCATTTTAGAGTTTAAAATTCTTTGCTCAACTTTTTCTTTTTGCTTTTGTTTGTTTTTTTTACTAAAACTATCAAAAGCTTTTAAATGCTCATCTTTTAACTCAATTGTCTCAAAAAATGCTTTTGTCATTTTAAAATCCTTTATTAAAATAGATTAGATTTTATTCACTGTCTTTTTAGAAAGTTCTCTAATTAATTCCTCTTTAAAATTATCGCCTAATTTGTGACTAAAAATATCTTCAAGCCTATCTTTTAAATCCCAACCTTCATTTGAAGCGAAAAATCTATTTAGTTTATCATCAAATTTTTCGACCAACTCATCTTTTATTTTATCAAAAAGTTGTTCAGAAAAATCATTTGATATTTTCTCTACAATCTCACTTTTTAAATCGTAAAATATACATTTTTTCCTAAAGTCCCCTTTCGGGGAAAGTTTTTATTTAAAAATAGAGAGAAGAACTCCAGCAGCAACTGCTGAACCGATGACACCAGCAACATTTGGACCCATCGCATGCATCAACAACATATTCCCAGGTTTTGCTTCCATTCCAACTTTATTTGAAACTCTCGCAGCCATAGGAACAGCCGAAACACCTGCCGAACCGATAAGTGGATTAATTTTGTTTGTGCTAAATTTGTTCATAATTTTTGCCATAATCACCCCAGCAGCCGTTCCGATTGAGAATGCAATTAGACCAAGTCCAAGAATTCCAAGAGTTTCAGGAACTAGGAATTTTTCAGCAGCAAGTTTTGAACCAACAGAAAGACCTAAGAAGATTGTGATGATATTGATAAGTGCATTTTGAAGAGTGTCAGAAAGTCGATTGACAACACCAGACTCTTTCAAGAAGTTACCAAACATCAATGCACCAACAAGTGGAGTAGCATCAGGAAGAACAAGAAGAGTTAAAACAATGATCGTGAGTGGGAACATGATTTTTTCCAACTTGCTTACAGGTCGTAAGCTAGTCATTTTGATTTCTCGTTCCTCTTTCGTCGTGAGTGCTTTCATAATTGGAGGCTGAATAATTGGAACAAGTGCCATATACGAATATGAAGCAACAGCAATTGCACCAAGCAAGTCAGGGGCTAGGTTGGAGGCAATGAAAATTGAAGTTGGTCCATCAGCTCCTCCAATGATTCCAATTGCTGAAGCATCTTGAAGTGTGAAGTCGAAAATTCCCATATCTGTCAAAGCAACAGCACCGATTAGAGTTGCAAAGATACCGAATTGAGCAGCTCCACCAAGAAGTGCCGTTTTAGGATTTGAAAGTAGAGGTCCGAAATCTGTCATCGCACCAACACCTGCAAAAATCAGAATTGGGAAAAGTCCATTTGCCACACCTGCATTGTAGAGAATTCCTAAAAATCCGTCTGGTCCAGCAATATCTGCAATTGGAATATTTGCTAAAAGCCCACCAAATCCAATTGGTAAAAGTAGGAGTGGCTCAAAGTTTTTAGCAATTGCCAAGTAGAAGAGCAGGAAAGAGACAAGAATCATAATTACTCGACCCCAACCTTGTGAGAATGCCGAAACTTCTACTTTTTCACCGTGATCATCTTTTACTGTGTCTTCTGCTGTAAGAAAAGCATAAAGACCAGTCGATTGCAAGAAGTGAATAACCATTGTTCCCATTGGCTGAGGATCACCGTAAGGATCAGTTAATTGTCGTTCAGCCTTGACCTCATCGTGGCTTACATCTCCACTGGCTAAAAGAGTTCCAAAAGAGAGAAATAGTAAAACTAAAATTTTTTTCATTATTGAACTTTTGCTAGTAGTTGCTCGTTTTCGATTGCTTGACCTTCAGTAACTGAAATCTCAGTTACAACTCCGTCTTTTGGGGCAACAATATCAATTTCCATTTTCATAGCTTCAAGAATCATGATTTTTTCATCTTTTGCTACTTTGTCACCAACTTTTTTCAGAACTTTCCAAACATTCCCTGGAACTTGAGAATGAATTGCTTCACCCTCTCCGCTTGGAGCAACAGAAGCACCATTGTCAGCAGACTCGATATTTTTCACTTCAATATTTGCATTGCTTCCAACTGCAACTGTTACATTGTAACTTTGACCATCAACATTTACTGTATAAACTTCAACACCATTTTTCACTTTTTTATCTCCTTTTTCTTCTTCCATTTCAGAAATTTTTCTAACTTTGTATTCACCCTCGCCTTTTAAGAACCGAATCCCTTTTACATCACACGAAGCAGTAATGAAAAGATTTTCTTCAGTCGTCGGGAGTCCCTCATCTTCTAACATCTTTTTGTAGTGTGCTAAAGATTTTTTCTCATCTGCATCAGAAATTTCAAGAGCTGGTTTTGTAGTTGGCTCTAGTTTCAATTGCTCACTTGCAAGTTTGACTGTTTCTGGGTCTGGTAAAACTGGAGTCTTTCCAAAATATCCAAGAACCATTTTTCCGTAACCTGGAGCAATCTTTTTCCACCGTCCAAACATCACATTGTTTAATGCTTGTTGGAAATAGAATTGAGAAACTGGAGTAACAGAAGTTCCGTATCCACCTTTTCTAACAACATCTTCCATTTCTAAAATTGCCTGTGGGAATTTATCAAGAATATTGTTGTCTCTCATCATTTGAGTATTTGCAGTTAAAGCTCCCCCCGGCATTGGAGAAAATGGAATCAGTGGTGAAACCATAGTTGCTTCTGGTGGAATAAAATAGTCTTTTAATCTCTCTTTTAAAACTCTTTCAGACTCAAGAATCTTGTGTTTGTCAAGACCTAAATCGTAGTTCGTTCCTTTAAGTGCATGAAGCATTGTTAAAATATCTGGTTGGCTTGTTCCACCTGAAACTGGTGCTTGAGCTAAGTCGATTCCGTCTGCTCCTGCATCAAGTGCCGAAATATAAGCAGCGACAGAAACACCAGCAGTTTCGTGTGTGTGAAGTCGAATATGTGTATCTTTTCCAAGAAGTTTCCGAGCCATTGAGATTGTTTCACCAATCTTTTTTGGATTTGCTGTTCCAGAAGCATCTTTAAATGCAACTGAATCAAATTCTAATCCAGAATCCAAAATGTCTCGAAGAGTTTTTTCGTAAAAAGCAACATCATGCGCACCTTCACAACCTGGTGGTAAGTCCATCATTGTAACAACTGCTTCGTGTTTCAACCCATGTTTTTTAATTGCACTTGCAGGAAATTTTAAATTGTTGATGTCATTTAGTGCATCAAAATTTCGGATTGTTGTCGCACCATATTTTTTGAAAAGTTTGAAATTAAGATCAATAACTTCAGAACTTCCAACATCAAGTCCAACATATGAAACACCTCGAGAAAGAGTTTGTAAATTTGCATCTGGTCCAACAATTTCTCGGAATCTTTTCATCATCTCAAAAGCATTTTCTCTCATATAAAAGAAAAGAGTTTGAAATCTTGCACCACCTCCAAATTCAAAGTGTGTTACTCCTGCATCTCGAGTTGCCTCAACTGCTGGAAAGAAATCCTCCATAAGAACTCGACCACCAAAAACAGATTGAAATCCATCTCTGAAAGTTGTGTCCATCACATCAATTTTTTTCTTTGCCAAAATCTATCCTTTCTTATATGCTGAAACCGCTCCGACAATCGCAGCGACCTTTTGCTTGTCTAAACCGTTGCTAGATTGAGTGTTAGCTTTTGGTTTCTCTTTTTCTGGAAAAAACTTTCCGATTAGATATGCTTGAAGATTCAAAACTATGATCATTAAAATCAAGAAAACAAAAACTGTTCCCATTCCAAGGGTCATAAATTTCAAACCTTCTGATACAAGACTACCTTCCATTTGGAAACCCTTTGTTATCAAAATATGGTTTAAGAGATTATATCAATTATTAACTTGCTATCTTTCTTAAATCTGAAATATTAAAAAATGTCAAAGTTGTTAAGATTTTTTGGTAAAATAGTCTTGTAACAAAACTATAATACGGAGAAATATTTATATGCGAGAAATCGAAGCAATTCACCATTCTGAAGAGAGATACTCATCTTTAACTCTTGTAGCTTTTACAGAAGATCAAAAAAGTCAGATTCAAGAAGTTCTAAACACAAGACAAGATTTAAATAGGGAAAATATTCAAATTTCTGAAAGTAAAGTTGATGAGATGTTAGAGACGACAATTGAGTATCATGATGATTATGACAAGGAATCTGGAATTGTTTTCGATCAGATTATGAAAAAACTTAAAGTTGAGGTTTGCGATTAAGATTTGGAAAATTTAGGTTTTCTAGCTGGTTTTTTAACATCAGTTTCACAATTACCACAAGTAATTAAAGTGATTAAGAGTGGGGACACCCGCTCAATTTCACTTTGGACATATGTGATTCTTTTTATGGGAATTGCACTTTGGTTGATTTACGGAATTTTCGAGGGGGATTATCCGCTGATTTTTGCAAATTCATTTACTTTAATTATGACTTCCGTAATTATTTTTTACAAGATAAGGTTTGGATAATTTGGATTTTATTGCTCCTGAAACAGTTTCTCTTTTAAAAAAGGGAAAAAACTTACTTGCTTTTTCTGGTGGAGTGGATTCGTCCGCTCTATTTTTTATTTTGATGAAATATGAAATAGATTTTGACATTGCAATTGTTGATTACCAAATTAGACCTCAAAGTAGCGATGAGGTCGATTATGCAAAATATTTAGCACAACAGTATGAAAAAATGCTTTTCATTGGTGCAGTCTCTCTTGACAAATTTTCAGAAGGTGAGGCTCGGACTGTTCGTTATAAATTTTTCTCTGATATTATTGAACAAAACAGCTACCGAAACTTAATTACTGCACATCAACTGAATGATAAACTTGAGTGGTTTTTTATGCAATTTTCAAAAGGTGCTGGACTTTTAGAAATTTCTGGAATGGGAGAGTTTGAGAGTCGAGAAAATTACCGAATTGTCCGCCCACTAATTGAGATTTCAAAAGATCAAATTCTCTCCTATTTAGAAGAAAACAACATCAAATATTTTGTAGATGCTTCAAATTTTGATGAACAATATCGTCGAAACTACTTTAGACACAACTTCTCCAATAAATTTTTACAGAATTTTGAAGAGGGTGTTCGCAAATCTTTCCAATATTTAGAGACTGATCGAACTCTGATCTTGAATGAAAATATAGAAATTTTTCGCGAAGAAAAGCTCTCATATTTTGAAAGTAGCCAACATGATCGTGTAACTCTCTTTTATGTCGATAAGATTTTAAAAAAAGAGGGCTATCTTCTTTCAGCAAAACAGAGAGATGAAATTATGTTTGACCGAGAAGTTGTTATTGGTTCTGAATGGGTTATCGCAATTACTCCTTTTCAAACTTACATCTGTCCGCACTCTCAAACATCTATGCCAAAAGAGTTTAAAGAGCGGTGTAGAGTTCGTAGAATTCCGAACTTAATTCGCCCTTATCTTTTTGATATTGGAAGTTCGATCTGTTAGCGATTTGATAGAATCCTCTCACCTTTTACACAGGAGAATCTTTTGAAAAATATGAGTAAAGCCTATAAAGGCGACTACTTAAAACATATTCTAATTGTTTCGGCGGTAACACTTCCAATCCTTTTATTGTCCATTTTTGCCGTTGTTGTTCCATACGGAAATGAGTTTAAGGATAAGAAAAAAGCGAGTTTAAAAGCTGAACGAGAATTACGAATTATTGAATTAGAGCGAGATAATAAACTTTCACAAAAAAATAAAATTGAGTTTGGAAATAAAGAACTCCTGACACAACTTCGAGAACCAAAACCGATGTTACAATTTCTTGATGAAAATCTTTTTATAGATACAGCAATTTTAAAAAATTCTCTCTCAAAAGAGACTGAAATCTCAGAAGAAATTACTTATCAAATAAAAACTAGACAATTGCAAACAACTCTACAAAATTTCTATGACCTCATCGAAAATAGTAGTAATTTTGGATTTCGTTTTCAACTTGGTTTTCCGATCTATTTTAGTGCAGATAAAGGAAGAATTGAAAGTACTTTTAATATGACAATTTATAAACTAAAACCATTCAAACAAAATATTGTTAGACCTTATACAGATATTCAAAAATAGGAGATAATTTGAAAAGTGAAATCCCTTTCAAAGACCATCCAACAAACGACCTCTTTCAATTTGCACTCTCACAATCTAAAAGCGGATTTTGGAAACTTCCAGATGAAAATATAAATCAAATTTTAGATTTTTCTGAAGATATTAGAGAAAGATGCATCGTCGTTATCGGAATAGGTGGTAGTTCTCTCGGAATTGAGGCTCTTTATAATTTCTTGAATCCCAAAATGGAATACGAGAAAGATTTACTTTTTCTTGATACAACTGATCCAATTCAACTCGCAAATCAACTTGAAAAAATAGACTTGTCTTCTTCTATGTTTTTTGCTGTCTCAAAATCTGGAACAACTGTTGAAACAATCGCAATCTTAAAATATCTTGATTCAATCCTCCATTTTAGCCGAGACAATTTAGTTGTTATCACAGATAAAGATTCTCCTCTTCAAAAATTTGGGGAAAGTAGAAGTTTAAAGATTTTCAATATTCCTACTGATGTTGGTGGTCGTTACTCAGTGCTTTCACCTGCTGGACTTTTACCACTTCTTTCAGTTGGTGTAGATGTCGAAGAGCTTCTTCGTGGTGCAAGAGATATTAAGAGAAAATTTCTATCTGGAGGTTGTGAAAACCTTTTGCAAAAAGCATATTTTCTAGCTAAAAATGTTGAAAAATTTGATACAAATGTAATTTTTTCATACTCAAACTCACTAAGAAGTTTTAATGATTGGTATATGCAATTGTGGGGCGAAAGTCTTGGAAAAAATGAAACTGGTCTAACTCCAGTTGGTTTGATTGGACCACGAGATCAGCACTCATTTTTGCAACTTTTAATGGAAGGGCAAAAGAACAAAACGGTCTCTTTTATCCAAATTGAAGAGATGGGAACAGGATTATCAATTCCAAATTCACCTCTACCACATCTTGAAAAACTAAATATTTTAAATGGAATAGAGTTTATAAATCTTATAAATTTACAAGCAGATTCAACAAAAGAGTCGCTACAAAATATCGGTGTTCCAGTTGATACAATCACTTTAGAATCGATTAGTGAAAGAAGTATTGGTGGATTGATTTTCTATTTTGAGATTTTAACGACTCTTGTTGCACATGGAATTGGAGTAAATCCGTTCGGGCAAAATGGAGTAGAAGAGGGAAAAAGAATTTTAAAAGAGAAACTCTCATTTTTAGGAGAAAAATCTTGATTTTTGATTTGACTGATGAAAACTATGTTCAATTTGTAGAAAAAACGGATAAGCCTTTTTTTATAGATTTTTATACTCCAATGTGTGGAGCATGTCAACAAATAGAACTGTATCTTGACGATTTGGCAAATTACTACGGTGATCAAGCGACTATTTGTCGATGCAATGCTCGTGAAAATCCAAAACTTGCAAAAAAATATCAAATTTCTTCTGTGCCACTTTGCCTTGTAATTGGAAATGATAAAACAGTCAAAAATGTAGAAGTTGGTGCAAAAGAGAGTAGCCGATATTTTGAAATGGTTGATGAGGTTCTTGGAAAAAAGAGTTCTTTTTTATCTTCAATATTTGGAATTTTTGGAGGTAAATAGTGAATAATAGTATTTTATATTCTCCATGGCGAGACAAATATGTTGCGGGACAAAAACGGGACATTTGTGTTTTTTGTGATATTTCTGAAAATGAGAAAAATGATACAGAAAATGGTGTTTTGTTTCGAGATGAAATATGTTTTATTGTGATGAATCGATTTCCATACACACCTGGGCATTTCATGATAATACCTCATCAGCACACAAATAAATTGGAAGATTTACCAGCGGAAAACTGGCTTCACATTTCGGGATTAGCTCAAAAAGGTGTCTCTCTTTTAAAACAGAGTTTGAGAGCGACTGGAGTGAATTTGGGAATGAATTTGGGTGAAAGTGCAGGAGCAGGAATCGCTGAACACATTCATTTACATCTTGTTCCGCGATTTGATCGAGACACAAATTTTATAACAACGATAGGAGATTCCCGAGTATATTCAACAGATTTTGATAAGATATATAAAAAATTATTAGATTTAGCTCCAAAGTATTTTGGAGGGGGAGTTAAATAGTTGCTATTTACAAACGGGATTTCGACGATTTTTGGAAAATTTGCGGAAACTAAATTTCCAAAACCGATCCAAACTTTTATAAACACAATTTATGTAAAAGGTTTGGGGCTTGACATGAGTGAATTTTTCAAGCCGTCAAAATATGAGACATTAAACCAACTTTTTACACGAGAATTACAACAAAAAAGACATTTTGCTACTGATCCAAAAAAGATAATTGCTCCGTCAGATAGTCAAATTACGGCATTTGGAGAAATCAATAGAGGAAAAGCCTATCAAATTAAAGGTATGGATTACTCTTTAGAAAAGCTTTTTGGCAAACATGTTACTGAAGATGAACTTGGAAAACTTGAGGGTGGTGAATATGTAAATATGTATCTTTCGCCGAAAGACTATCACCATTATCACATGCCAATTGACGGGAAAATTTTAAAAGCAACTCATTTTGTCGGCAAACTTTTTCCTGTCAATGTTCCATATTTGAGAAAAAAAGTTGATCTTTTTATTGAGAATGAACGAGTGATTTTACAAGTCGAATTGGAAAATGAGAAAAAAATCTACATTGTTCTTGTTGGTGCATTGAATGTTGGAAAGATGATTTTAAATTTTGAGCCGAATTTGAACACAAATGTGGAAACAAATTACACTCAAACTTTTGATTATGGCGAAGGTAAAAAAATTGCAAAAGGTTCAGATTTAGGATATTTTAAGATGGGTTCAACTGTTTTAATTTTTGCTGAAAAAGGTCTTTTAAAATCTGATGTTTCATTAAATCAGAAAGTGAAATTTGGAACAACTATCGCAGAACTTCTTTAGCGAAATTATCAATTTAGATAGGGATTTATTTCTCTTTCTAAACTCTATCAACTCGACTTTTTTCGATGAGGTCATGTGGGTAATTTCACAAAAAGAGACTTGGTTTCCCTTCTATATTTTTATAATTTTCTACTCTTTTATAAAACTTTCAAGAAAAAATTTTCGTATTTTCCTTTTTTCAATTTTAGTTTCAGTTGGACTTTCAGATTTTATAACTTCTGGAATTATGAAACCAACTTTTGAGAGACTTCGCCCATCTCACGATAAAACAATTTCTGTTCATATTGTAAAAAATTATCATGGTGGAAAATATGGATTTGCATCTTCCCATGCCTCAAACTCTTTTGCAATTGCGACAATACTTTTTATATTTTTTCGGTGGAAATGGATTTTTATTTGGGCTTTTTTTGTTTCATATAGCCGAATTTATCTTGGTGTTCATTTTCCTTTAGACATTCTTGTTGGCGGAATAATTGGGGTGTTTATCTCTTTTCAAATGGTAAAAATTCTTCTTAAAAAAGAGTAGGTTTTCGTAATTTCTCAAAAACTCTAGTGTGCTACAATTCGCAATTATTGAATTAGACTTGAGAGAAGAGAGATGGCAGATATTAGCAAATTTTTAGACCTCTTTAAAGAAGAGGTTGTTTCAACGATAGAAGCTCTGACAGGTTTTGAACCTGAACTTTCCGAACCGAATATTGCCGATTTTTCTAGCGATTCTGCTGAACCTCCTCTAGCAGTAATTGAAATTGAGATCAGTGGCGAACTTGATGCAAAGATGAATATCACAATTCCAGCATATCTTGCAACGGCATTAGGCGACCTTATGTTAGCAGGTGAGGGAGATGGAAAAGATGATATGGATGATGAAGACCTTGACGGTATTAAAGAGATCACATCAAACATCACAGGTTCTTTTACAACTTCACTCGGTTCGCAAGATGATATGCCAAAGATTTCATTACGAACAGAGGAGGCTCGATTTGTTCCAGCTGGAGAAGACCCATCACTTTCAGCAAATTACAAACAAGCAGAATTTACATTTGGATTGAATGGTCAAGATTTTAAATATATTCTTTTCTTTGATTCAAATTATGAGGAACTGTTTAAAGCACCTCCCCCATCGGCAAAACCAGAAGTTTCAGTAGCTTCAGAAGGTGCATCAGCTCCAGCAGGTGGCGGAGGCGGTGGAGCTGGAATGCCTATGATGTCTGGTGGTGGAAACTCTATGTTAAGTAATGAAGAGATGAGAAATGTCTCGCTACTTATGAATGTTGAAATGCCAGTAAAAGTGAGAATTGGAAAAAAAGAGATGCTACTTCGAGATGTTATGACGATGGACATCGGTTCAGTTGTAGAATTAAACCAACTTGCAAACGAGGCTCTTGATGTTCTTGTCGATAATCATGTGATTGCAAAAGGAGAAGTTATTATTATTGACGGAAACTTTGGTGTGCAAATTACAGAAATTGGAACTCGAGAAGATAGATTAAGAACACTTCGAGGATAATCATTGAGGGCGATTGCACTCTTTAGCGGAGGACTTGATAGTATTTTAGCCGTAGCACTAATTGTCAAACAGGGGATAGATGTTACTGCACTGTATGTAGATATTGGTTTTGGCGGTCGAGTTGATAAAACAGAGGAAATGAGAGAACTTGTAGAAAAAGTTGGTGCTGATTTTCTCAAAATTGATATTCGGGAACAGTTTGTAAAAGATATTCTCTTCTCTCCAGTGCATGGATACGGAAAAAATTTCAATCCGTGCATAGATTGTCATGCAAACATGTTTAGAATTGCAAAAGCGATGATGCCAAAACTAGATGCTCAATTTTTGATAAGCGGTGAAGTTGTTGGACAGAGACCGATGAGCCAAAATAATCGGGCGATAAATCTTGTTGCAGAATTTGCTGAAACTGATGATTTATTACTCCGACCACTTTCAGCAAAACATTTAAAAGAGACAATTCCAGAAAAAGAGGGTTGGGTAGATCGGGAAAAGCTTTTTGGTATTTCTGGTCGAAGCCGAAAAATCCAATTTGAATTGGCAAAAGAGTTTGGAATTGAGAATTTTGAATCTCCTGCGGGAGGATGTCTTCTTACAGATGCATACTTTACAAAGAAAATTCGAGACTTTGTTAAATTTGATACTTTTAAAGCAAATGATATTGAGAGTTTAAAATTTGGAAGACATTTCCGTTTGCCAGATGGTGCAAAATTGGTTATTGGCAAAAATGCAGTTGATAATGAGAATTTGAAATTGAGTATAAATGATAAATTTATTTCACTTGAAGCAGTTGGTGTGAAATCTCCATTTGCACTACTTTCAAAAAATCACACTGAAAAAGATTTAAAAATTGCACTACAATCAGTTTTAGCACACACAAAAGCTGAGATTGAGAAAGAGTATGAAGTTTTAATTGACGGAGAAACTCGAAAAAAATCATCTGTTGGAATCCGCGATGAGGTGCGGAAATTTGCAATTGTTTAGGAAATTTTTAAAGTTTTATGCACAATTGGTTTTAAGATATCCAAATCGTGAGAAATAAAAATGTAGCTTATTCCAAGTTGTTTTTGCAATTTGTGAAGTAGCTCAATTATTTCAAACTCAATTTTTCGATCAAGTGCAGAAGTTGGTTCGTCAAGAATTAAAATTCTAGGTTTTAAAATTAAAGCTCTGGCGATTGCGACTCTCTGTCTCTCCCCACCTGAAAGTTCGTGTGGATAATTTTCCAATTTTTCGAGGGGGAAATGAACTTTTTTAGCAATTTTTTGAACCTCATCGGAGATATTTTTTGCACGACGGATCTCTAATCCCTCAGAAATTGCACTAAAAACTGTTCGTTTTGGATTTAAAGTTCCATAAGGGTCTTGAAAGATAATTTGGACAGACTCGCCAGAAAAGTTTTTGATTTCACCATAAAATTTTTGCAAACCTAAAATAGCTCGAGAGAGTGATGATTTTCCACTTCCACTCCGCCCAACAATTCCGATAGATTCACTTTCACGAATTGAGAAATTAAAATTTCCTAAAACTCTTTCGCCATATTTGATTGAGACATTTTCAACTTTTAAAATATCTTTTTTATTTTTTCCAATTTTACTTGGTTTTTTCCAATTAGGATTTTTTAGAAGCTCTTTTGTGTAAATATTTTGCGGATTTTCAAAAATATCACTATTTTTTCCCATTTCAACAACTTCACCATTTTTAAAAATAGCTATTTTGTCTGCAATATTTTTTACAATTTTTAAATCGTGAGAAATCAATACTGTTGTAAAACCCAAATTTTTGATGAGGTCCAAAATATCATTTTGCAGTTCATTATCAAGTGCTGTTGTTGGTTCATCGGCAATTAGAATATCTGGAGAATTTGCAATTGCAATCGCTATTAAAACTCTCTGTCTCTCTCCACCTGAAAGTTCATGTGGATAATTTTTTAGTTTTTCAACTGGCAACGAAACTTTTTCGGCAAGATCATGGAGTAATTTTTTAATTTCAGGTTTGTGTAAAAGTTGATGATTTTCTATCATCTCAACAATTTGATCTCCAACTCGATGAAGTGGGTTTAAACTTTGCATCGGTTCTTGAAAAATATATGAGATTTTATCTCCACGAAGCGAACGAATTTGGCTACTTTTCATTCTCAAAATATTCTCTTCTTTTAAAATGATTTTTCCAGAAAGCATTGAGTGTTCAGGAAGAATTTTTAAAAATGAGTGTGCAAAAAGAGATTTTCCGCTACCACTTTCACCAATAAGTGCAAATATTTCACCTTTTTCGATTTCTAGGGATATGTTTTTGAGAATTTGCTTATTTTGAATAGAGAGAGAGTAATTTTCAACTTTTAAAATCAAAACAGAACCTTAAAGAGGGCATCACCTTCAAAATTTTCTGCTGTTATTTCTCCGCCACAAGTATCAATGATTTTTTTTGCAATATTTAAGCCGAGTCCCATTCCAGATTGTGTTTTACCGCTTACAAATGGATGGAAAATATTTGGCAAAATTCCTTCTTTAATTCCTCCACCATTATCCCTAAACAGAATCTTCACTTTTCCATTTTCTAAAATTTCTGTCTCTATTTTTATGTATCTTGCTTCAAATGGCATTTGAGAACATGAGAGTTCATCAAGGGAGTTATTAAATAGGACAAGAAAAACATGCCCAAGTTTTATTTTTTCAAGATTTCTAAACAGTTCATTTTCTATTTTTGAGCTTGGAGAGAGAATTTTTCCGTTTAAATATATCTCTGTTATATTTTTTGATCGACCATGAATTAGTTTGTAAGTGTCTAAAATCACTTGATAAATATTTGTAGATGTTTTTTTTGAATCGACATTTGAAAAGGAGTAGTCTTGTAAAAGTTCAATAATTGAATTAATTCTATCAACTCCGTCGCGAACAGATTGTAAATTCTCTTTTAGATAACCTTTTGTAACCTCATCGTCGAAAGATTCCAAATCCATTTCAATTAAGTCAATATTTCCTTTTATATAAGTTAAAGGAGTATTGATTTCATGAGTAAGACCCATAGAGAGTTCTCCAATTGATGCCATTTTTGCTTGTGCTAACTCTCTATTTTTTAGCTTTTCTAAATCTGTAACATCTAATAGAGTTAGAATATATATATGTTCTGAATTGTAATGACTAATAGAAATATAGGAACTAAAAATAAAATCGCTCCCGTCTTTTGTCAATTTTAAATGATGTGGCTTTGAGGGATTATTAATTTTTGTCTCCAGCCAGTGTTCTTTAAAAGAGGGAATAAAATCTTTAACCTCTAAAATCCCTTTTTCAATTTCTGCTTCTGACACTTCAAAAAAATCTTTAAATTTTTTATTAGCTCCTACAAGTCTATTTTCTATAATTGTGCAACACAAAGTAGGTTGTGCATCAAGCATTTTCTGAATAAGCAAGTTCTTCCTCTCTCCAATTAAAATAACTTAATGCCTAATATTCTATCACACTTAAATAATTGATATAATTAAAGTAAATCTTAAATAAGGAGTTTTAATGTTAAAAAATATTCTTTTTGATTTTGATGGTGTCATTCTTGATTCAATGCCAATTCGCGATTTTGGTTTTCGTGAAATATTTAAAAAGTTTCCACAGGAACAAGTTGAAAAGCTGATTGAGTTTCACAGAAAAAACGGCGGTCTCTCTCGTTTTGTCAAAATCAAATACTTTTTTGAAGAAATTCGAGGTGAAAAGATTTCAGAAGAAAAAATTTTAGAAATTGCAAACACTTTTTCTCAAATTATGAAAAACGAACTGGCAAATAAAAAATATCTGATTGGGCAAACTTTAGAGTTTTTAAAAGAGTCAAATCACAATTTGCACATTGTTTCAGGCTCAGAAGAGAAAGAATTGCAGTTTCTTTGCGAACAATTAGAGATTTCACACCTATTTATCTCAATTCATGGTTCTCCCACTCCAAAAGGTAAATTGGTTGCTGAACTCATTGAAAAACAGAAGTATAAAAAAGCTGAGACTATCCTAATTGGCGACTCTATTAACGACTATGAAGCATCATTTGAAAATGGTATAGAATTCTATGGATATAATAATTCGGAGTTGCAAAAATTCAAATATCTCACATCTTTTGATCCAATTTGGAAACTCTCTTAGAGCTTAAGCTGTATTTAAGGTTTTTATCTCTATAATTCCGCTACCCAAAAGGAAGACGGTTAAGAAAAACTTAACTTTTGGTAAGTTAGATGGCCCCATCGTCTAGCGGTTAGGATCCCAGGTTTTCATCCTGGTTACAGGGGTTCGAATCCCCTTGGGGTCACCACTTAAAAGCCATCTTTTTACTCCTTTTTGGATGGTTTTCTAAAATCATCTTAGGAAATTCAAACATGTTTCGTTTTGCCCCAAGCCCAACAGGCGATATTCACATCGGAAATTTAAGAGTTGCTATTTTTAATTACATTGTTTCAAAACAGAGAAACGATAAGCTTATTATTCGTATTGAAGATACTGACACTGAAAGAAATATCGATGGAAAAGATCGTGAAATACTCGAGATATTAAATCTTTTCAAAATAGAATTTTCTGATTTACTTTACCAATCTCACAATATTAAATTTCATCAACAATTTGCTTCCACACTTTTACAGACCAAACGAGCTTTTTTATGTTTTTGTACAGAAGAAGAGTTAGAAAAAAATCGTGAAATTGCAAAAGCAAATGGAAAACCGCCAAGATACAGCGGAAAATGTGAAAAATTAAGTGATAATGAAGTTTTAAATATGGAAATTCCATCAGTTGTCCGAATGGTTAAACCAGATTTTCCCGTTAAATTTACGGATACTTTAAGAGGCGATAAAACTTTTCAGCCAAATGATATAGATAATTTTGTGATTTTACGAAGAGACAAAAGACCAACTTACAATTTTGCTTGTGCGGTTGATGATATGTTGAGTGATATTACAACAGTTATTCGAGGCGAAGATCACCTTTCCAACACTCCGAAACAGATTGCGGTTCAACATGCCATAGGCTATGGAAAACCAATCGAATATATTCATTTGCCAATTATTCTCAATATCGAGGGTAAAAAGATGAGCAAACGAGATTCTGCTTCATCTGTTAAATGGCTATTGAGTGAAGGTTTTATTCCAGAGGCGATTACAAACTATCTTACTTTACTTGGAAATAAAACACCAAAAGAAGTTTTCACTCTACAAGAATCTTTAGAATGGTTTAAAATTGATGAGGTCTCAAAATCTCCTGCAAAATTTGATATTGATAAATTACGATTTCTAAATAGAGAGCATTTAAAAATTCTCGACTCAGAAGATTTATCAAAAAGATTAGGTTTTTTTGATCGGGGAATTGGAGAACTCTCAAAAATCTATCTCGAGGAAGCTTCTACTTTAAATGAACTGAAAATTAAAGTTCAAAAAATATTTGACAAAAGAGAATATTCTGGTGAATTTTCAGAGGGAATTGGAAAAATTCGAGAAATTGTCTCTAATTTTGAAGAGATTCCTGAAAATTTTGGTCTTTTCAAAAAAACAGTCATGAAAGAATCTGGACTGAAAGGAAAAAATTTCTTTAAACCTTTACGAATTTTCTTAACTGGTGAAGAGAATGGACCAGAACTCTCCTCTATTTACCCACATTTAAAAACTTATATTAAAGATTTTTAAAATTATTTTCCCGTTTCTTTATGCGGGAAACCTCTATTTAAATTCACAACAATCACTAAAAATTTACATATATGTTTATTTCCTGTTTAATATAATTCTGTTTATTTACAATAAATCGAACATCGTTTTTTATTTATCATATTTAAGCTTATTTTAAGTAATCACTTACTACAATTCCACCCACGAAACGAAAGACGGACA